>JALUUZ010000032.1 GCA_027021095.1 Gammaproteobacteria bacterium | reverse complement strand
ACTTCCGGACCGTGGGATTCAGGCTCCAAGCGATCCCCGAGTGCTTTACACCTGGTAGGGTGCGTTTACGCACCATTTCCCGTGTGATTTGCTTTGACAGGTCGTGACAATGACAACCTCCGCCTGAATGCTCCCGGTGTCAGTAAAGCTGCTTGTCATCCAGTGACTGCCATGCTCTGAATACTGCCAGTGCCTCGGCAGGCGCCATCGCAGTCATGCCGATATGCCGCTGCTGCAGCGGCTTGGCGAATTCCTGGTAGATCAGCTCGTCATCGAAACCGATTGCGGCTGCATCCTGGCGGCTTGCGGCGTAGTAGATGTGCTTCAGCCTGGCCCAGTGAATCGCGCCCAGGCACATCGGGCAGGGCTCGCAGCTCGTGTAGAGTTCGCAGTCTGTGAGCTCGAAGGCCCCCAGTGTGTTGCAGGCGTCGCGTATCGCCAGTACTTCGGCATGGGCGGTCGGGTCGCAAAGCGACAGCACGCGGTTCTGGCCGCGTCCTATGATCTGGTCATGCTGTACGATCACGGCGCCGAAAGGGCCGCCGGTGCGCTGCCGTACCGCGTCGGCAGCCAGGCTGACAGCCAGTTGCATGAATCGCGCCTGCACGGGTTCAGGCCGCCAGCCCGCTGTGGCGCAACAACGCGTCGATGGTCGGTTCGCGGCCGCGGAACTCGATAAACAGTTCCATTGGGTCACGCGCACCTCCCTGTTCGAGGATCGATTGCAGAAACCTGCGCCCGGAATTGGTATCGAACAGGCCGTGCTCCTCGAACACGGAGAAGGCGTCGGCGGACAGTACCTCAGCCCACTTGTAGCTGTAGTAGCCCGCGGCATAACCGCCGGCAAAGATATGTGAGAAACTGTGCGGAAAGCGGTTGAACGAGGGCGGTTCGATCACCGCGACCTGCTTTCGGACTTCGTCGAGCAGCGGATAGATACGCGCACCCTGCTCAGGTGAGTATTCCAAGTGCAGGCGGAAGTCGAAGATCGCAAACTCGAGCTGCCTGACCATTTGCATACCGCTTTGGAAATTCCGCGCAGCACGCAGGCGTTTGAGCAGTTCCGCCGGCAGTTTTTCGCCGCTGTGATAGTGGCCTGAAATCAGTTGGATCGATTCTTCTTCCCAGCACCAGTTTTCCATGAACTGGCTGGGCAGTTCGACCGCATCCCAGGCAACACCGTTGATGCCGGAGACGCTGGGGTAGTCGACACGTGTCAGCATATGGTGCAGACCGTGGCCGAACTCATGAAACAATGTCAGGACTTCGTTGTGGGTCAGCAACGCCGGGTCGTCGCCGGCCGGCGGCGTCAGGTTGCAGGTCAGGTAGGCGACTGGATACTGTGTCCGGCCCCCGACGTGCTTGCGTGACAGGCATACGTCCATCCACGCTCCGCCCTGTTTGTGCTGCCGTGCATACAGGTCGAGATAGAACTGGCCGCGCAGTTCGTCGTTTGCATCATAGATCTCAAAGAAGCGGACCGAGGGATGCCAGCAGTCGACCGACTCCAGTTCTTGTATTTTCAGACCGTAGAGCTTCTCCACGATCGCGAACAGCCCGGGGATGACACGGGTCTCGGGAAAATAGGGTTTGAGCTCCTGCTCCGAGATCGCATGCTTGTGCTGCTTGAGTTTTTCCGAGTAGTACAGAATATCCCAGGCTTCGAGTTGCGCAAGATGGTATTTGTCCCTGGCAAACTGTTTGAGTTCCTCGAGTTCTGCCTTGGCGACTGTCAGTGATTTCTTTGCCAGCCGGTTCAGGAAGTCGAGTACCTGGCTGGTATCTTTTGCCATCTTGGTCGCCAGCGAGCGTTCGGCGAAGTTGTCGAATCCCAGCAGGGTGGCGCTGGTATGGCGCAGTGCGAGTATCTCTTCCATCACTGGCGTATTGTCCCAGCGTCCGGCGTACGGTCCCTGGTCTGAGGCACGTGTGACATAGGCCTCGTAGACCTCCTGGCGCAGCGCCCGGTCATCGGCATAGGTCATCACCGACAGGTAGGAAGGAGCTTCAAGGGTAAGCAGCCAGCCTTCCTGCTGCCGCTGTTCAGCGGCCTGTCTTGCCAGCTGGATCGCGGTATCATGCAGTCCGGCCAGTTGGTCGACACTGTGGATCTGCTTGGTCCAGGCATTGGTTGCATCGAGCAGGTTCTGCTGGAACTTTGCGCCAAGTTCTGCCAGGCGTTGCATGGTTTCCTTGTAGCGTTGCTGTTGTTCACCGCTTAACTCGATACCGGACAGCTTGAAATCGCGCAGTGCATTGTCGACGATTTTCTGCTGCGCCGGCGTGAGCTGCTGGTAAGCGCTGCTTTCGGCAATCTGCTTGAAGGCACTGTACAGGTGTGGATTTTGCCCCATTTCAGTTGCATAATCGCTCAGTTTCGGCAGACAGGCGTTGTAGGCGTCACGCAGTGCCGGGGTATTCATGACGGCATTCAGGTGAGAGACAGGTGACCAGGCCTTGCTCAATGTTTCTTCCATTTCTTCCAGCGGCAGCACCAGCGATTCCCAGTTCAGTGTGTCCGGCTGTGCCAGCAGCCGGTCCAGCAGGTGTTCGAGCTGCTTACGGTTCGTCGCCAGGATAGTGTCGATGGCCGGTTCGACATGCTCAGGCTGGATACGTGAAAAAGCGGGAAGCCCGGTGATATTCAGCAAAGGGTTGTTCATGGTGATTCCTGGTCCGTTTTTTCAGGTGTACTCATCATCACCGTGATCTAGTATGCTGTTCGGCATGGAACAAACAGAATCTGCCCATCCCTACAGCCGCCTGACCCCGGATGTCATTCTCGATGCCGTCGAAAGTGTCGGCAAACTGGCCAACGGCAGGCTGCTGGCACTCAACAGTTACGAAAACCGTGTATACCAGGTCGGCCTGGAAGACGACTCAGCTATTATAGCTAAATTTTATCGTCCCGAGCGCTGGAGTGATGCGGCGATCATCGAAGAGCACCAGTTTACTCTCAGTCTTGCACAGGCAGAAATCCCGGTGGTCGCGCCGCTCGCCGATGCGGCCGGCCGGACCCTGCATGTGTTCGATGGGTTTCGTTTCAGTCTCTACCCGCGCTGCGGCGGCCGCAGCCCGGACCTGAATATCCGTGCGCAGCGGGTCTGGCTGGGGCGATTTATCGGGCGCATCCATGCGCTGGGTGCAACCCAGGCGTTCGTGCACCGGCCGGCCTTGTCGGTGCAGAGTTTTGGCGACGCCTCGGTCGAGTACCTGCTGAGTCACAAGGTGCTGCCTGCCGAGCTTGAACAGAGTTATCACAGTATCGTCGAAGACGTGCTGGTCTGGGTGCGAAGAAACTTTGAAAACCTGGCGTGGAAGCCGATCCGGTTGCATGGAGATTGTCATGCAGGGAATGTGCTTTGGACGGACCAGGGGCCACATTTCGTCGACTTCGACGATGCCCGAATGGGGCCGGCGGTACAGGACCTGTGGATGATGTTGTCGGGTGATCAACAGGAAATGGCGCGGCAGTTCGAAGATATTATGGAAGGTTATACCCAGTTTTATGACTTTGACCGTACACAGTTGTCGTTGGTGGAATCGCTGCGTGCGCTGCGTATGATTCATCATGCGGCATGGTTGGCCAGGAGGTGGCAAGATCCGGCATTTCCTGCCAGCTTTCCCTGGTTCAATTCTGTGCGCTATTGGCAGGACCATATTCTTGCGTTACGTGAACAGTTGGCGGTGCTGCAGGAGCCGGATTCAGTGCCTTATTAACAGCTTAGCGTGGACAGCCCGGCTCTTTTCGGCTGCAGCCAAGGGTTTGACAACAGTGCCGGACCGTGCATGGCAGTCATTTTGCATCGTCAGGGGCAGTACAGAGTTTCAGGAGAATGCCATGCGATATGCAATAGTGATTAATCTGGATTACGAGTCCTATTTTGTCGATGACTGCAAATTCGTTTGGGAACGGATCAGGCAGGAAATGGAAAATTCAGGTTTCAGGATGGACAAGCGGCTGTTTACGATGGACAGCAACGAGGAGGTCGCCTGCGACACCGCCCGGACTGTAATCGACAGGCTGAACCGCAGCCCGAAGCTGCAGGGAATCGATGTGTATGCCTATATGAAAGACTTTTACGGCTATGACCACAGCAATGCCGTGAACCTGATGCTGCCGAGTACGAAGAATATTGTTGTCGAACTGCGTTGAGTGTTGGTGTGCACCTTTGCCTGCGCGCTTAGCAGTCGCGAAAGCCACCCATGCCGCGCCCTTGCTCCGTTTTGCGACGGACGAACGGTGGTGAGAAATGCGGGCTAGCTACAAATATAATATTTTAATTAAATAAGAATATTATAATGTATGATATTCTGTGTCAGCCAGCAGGTGGCCCGGGTTGAGCCCTGACTTTGCTTATTAATCAGCAAGTTATATTTTTTTCGCAGGGCCGGGCGTGATTTTGGCTGGGTGGGCCAAGGATGACAAACGATTCCATTTTAGTTAAAAATATTCCATACTGTTTATGCTCTTGCATTACAGGGCCAAAGGCGATATTTTTAACGGGCTTGTAAAGAGCTTATTTAC
>JALUUZ010000031.1 GCA_027021095.1 Gammaproteobacteria bacterium | reverse complement strand
CCTCGGTCGCGAAAGCCAGCCATGCCACACCCTTGCACCGTCTCGCTACGAACGCTGGTGAGAAATGCGGGCTAGAGGTCATCGAGATTCTCTTCTTCATTGTCCTTGTCCGTGCCGGTCTCCGGGACATAGGGCTGTGTGTCGTAATATGAATCGTCGTAATATTTATTGCCGTTACGTTGTCCGGGCGTTGGCCTGCGCACCGGTGCCCGCAACCGGACTCCCATTTTTTTCGCCAGTGCGCCGGAGTATTTGGCCGGCATGTTGTATTGTGCCTCGAGGTCCTGCAGGACTTGCAGGTACCGGTTGGCTGCCACCCGGTCGCCGGACTTGAGTTTCAATGTCGCGTAATTGTAGACGGTCGACAGGCCAAGCCGTTTGGGCACGCCCGGGCAGACGAAATAACGCCCACTGTAGTCGCGTGACTGAAATGCGTCGACAGCACGGCGGTAGCTGTTCGCCAGCCCCCGGGCATTGCGCAGGTAATAATAGGAAACAGCCGATTCGTAGTTCAAAAAGAAGTCGGCCCGGCACAGGCCGCGATTGCATTTGCGTTGGTAGTCCGGCCCGCCGCCACGGCGGCACTGGGCCCGCAACCGGTAGACTTCATTCTGGGCATTCCGGAACATACGTACGGCGGCAGTATAATTTTTCTGTTTTTTATAGCGCTTGCCGGCATGAAACCATTTATCGTAGATACGGAAATAGCCGGGTTCGCCAAAGGCGTTGGCCTTGTCACCGGTGGCCAGGGACAGCAGTACAACCGTCATGACAGGCAGCAGGCCGATTTTACCAGTATGCATAGGGGTTCCTCTGGGATTATCGCAGGAAATCAGTATTTTACTCCACAGCCAAGAAAATGCCAGCCGACACCAGACGATTGTTCAGTCTTCTACTGCGCGCTGGTACTGTGCCAGAAACCCTACGGCACGCTGTTCGCCCTTGTCCGCGGCTTTTTTGATCCAGTACAGGGATCTCTTTGATAAACGTTTGTACCGATTGTATTTAATTGCGTTACGCCGGTCATAGATCAGCGCCATTTCAAACAGTGCCAGGGGATGGTTGCGCTTTGCGGCGGCCCGAATCCATTTGCTGTAGCGTTTGGTCAGGCGCTTGACGCAGTCCTGCGCCTCATTGCCGGGTTGCGTGACGCCCTTTTTGCCGCGCAGCAGCCCGCATTGTTCGAGCTCGCCGGCTTTCTTGTACAGCAGGCCGAGCATAAAAGCCGAGTCTGCATTTCCCTTGAGCGCTTTTTGCCGGTATTTTTCTTCCAGCGCGGCAGACTGGTTGTTGAGGATGCTCTCCAGCACGATTTCCTCCGCTTTGATAATTTCGGAGACAGTCGTGTTGCGCGGAGGTTTGTCCTGATCCTTTTTGGCCTTGTCTTGGGTGAATGCAACCGACGAAACTAACCAACAAAACAGAATAAAGATAATGCTGTAAATTTTCACTTTACATCCAGTGCCCTTTTCTGAATCTGCTTCCACCATGATACCAGGCAGGTTTGCCTTGCGCCTGGAAGCGAAGACTTTTGCGTATAAAACAGTGAGAAGTCTTGCGTGGCCATGACAGTCGCGACCAGTATAATCGAGCCATGCCAAGAATGCACGCAGCGGAAAATCCATGGCGTCCCGGCTATGAAGCGATCAGCTTGTTGGCCTGGGGAGTGGCTTTTATCTGCTTGATATTTCTGTATATAAATTCCGTGCGCCAGCAGGCGGCGGTGCTGATGGCAGTGCTGCTGGCGGCAATCATGGCACTGGTTGCGCTGCGCTCCCTGGTGCGCCATACCAGGTTGAGGCTGCCGTTGTATGGTGCCCGAGTGCGCCTGGTCCATCCACAGGCGCTGCGCCGTATGACGCACAGCCGGGTCCAGCGCGGCCAGGTGTGGCTTGGTGACGGGTACGAGTGGCAGCCCTGGCATACCCAGAGCCTGTACTGGTTGCTGACCCGGCAGGTCGGCAGCCTGCTGCCACCGCGCTGGGTGGCGTGTCTGCGCAACACGATGGTGTCGGTTACCTGCACCGACAGTCTCCGGCTCAATACCAGGCGACAGCAAAAAGGTGCGCAATGGCTGCACGGGCTCAACCGCAGCAGCCACCGGCTGTACGTGCCATTACAGGAGTTTCGCGGCCATACACTGCTGGTGGCCACCACCAGGTCGATCAAGACACGTTACCTGCTGTTGCTGGCAGCCCAGGCGATACACCGGCAGCCGCGCGAGGCAGTGATCGTTATCGATCCGAAGGGAGACGGCGAGTTCAGGGACCTGATAAAATGCGAGGCGCTGGCAGCGGGGCGCGGCAAGGACTTTGTGTTCTTCAACCCGGCCTTTCCGGACCAGAGCACCGGTCTCGACCCGGTACGGAACTACAACCGGCCCTCTGAGATTGCGTCACGTATCGTCGAATTGATGAATACCGATTCGGCCGATGATCCGTTCAAGGCGTTTGCGTGGCGGGTGCTCGATTTGATCACCCAGGCACTGTTGAGGCTGGGGCAGCGGCCGAGCCTGGTGCTGCTGCGCAGATATATCGAGGAGGGGACAGACGATCTGTTGTCGCAGGTTCTGCAGCAGCAGTTTCCCAATCCGCTGACCGGTCTTGGGTTACACAGCCTGGACGACGATTCCCCGTCTCAGGATTTCGCCGGGACACAGCGGTTGCCGTTGAAAGAGCTGCGCCGCCTGATCAAACGTTATCGCAGCACGACAAAGATCGTGTCCGATCATGTGATCGATGGCTTGATCGCACTGCACTTTCATAACCGCGAGCATGCGCAGAAAATGCTTGCCAGCCTCGTGCCCGTGCTCAGCAGGCTGACTTCCGGGGTCATGCGTGCGCTGTTGTCAGCGCCTGATGAGGGTGGTGCGCACATCCGTCCGTCGACGGACATGGGCCGTATCGTCCGCCGCCGCGCGATCGCCTATATCGGGCTGGACAGTCTGTCGGACGCCGTGGTCGGTTCAGCGATCGGCCGTATCCTGCTGTCTGACCTGGGCGCGGTCGCCGGCCAGCGTTACAACCAGGAGCAGACCGGCTCGAGGATCAACCTGTTTATCGACGAGGCACACAGTGTAGTCAATACCAGCCTGATCAGCATTGCCAACCAGGGAGCGGGCGCCGGGATCGACCTGTATCTTGCGACGCAGACGGTCTCCGACTTTGCGACCGCGCTGGGAAGTGAAGACGCCGCCTATAAAATTCTTGGCAACCTGAACAACCTGGTCTGTGGCAGAGTGATCGATCCTAAGACACAGCGTTTTGTCTGCGACAAGTTTGGCAAAACCTATATCAGGATGAAGACACAGTCCCGGAATGAATCCAGCGGCAGCGGCCTTGGTGTGTATGACTGGTCGAGTGGCTACAGTGAAAAGACCAGCGAAACCGAGGTCGACATGGTGCCGGCCAGCATTCTTGGACGGATGCCGGACCTGGAGTATTTTGCAATGCTGGCCTCCGGCAAGCTGGTCAAGGGGATCATTCCGGTCGTGACCGACAAAGCATGAGCAGAGTCTTGTTGTTTTGTGTCGCCGCGGTATTGATAGAGCTGACGTTGACGCTGCTTCTGTTGTCCCCGGATTCGATCAGGCAGGCGATTCAGGCGGAGTGGAAGCAGCTTGGCCGGGTCCTGGGTCCCCAGGCGCGAGACAGCATCCTGAGCAATGCCAACCGGCTTTTCCGCCTGCTGTATACAGACAGCGGCCTGCTGGGAGGAAGCTACAGGCTGGCGCAGCGGCACCGCCGGGCCGGCGGCCGCCACGGCCCAACGGCTGGAGTCACGGTCAGTGGCGGTCAGCATGCTACCACGACGGGACTGTTCAAAGACCGGCTCGAGAGCTTCTGGGCGAATCAATACCAATTGAGTATCCGTCTGTCGCAGCTGTTGTACTGGTTGCCCGGTTTGCTGGTCATACTGATTCCATCGTTGGTGGATGGACTGGTACGCAGGAAAATCAGGTCGTTCAGTTTCCAGTACTACAGTGCGGAACGTTTCAGCTTTGGCCTCAGGCTGCTGGCGGTGCTGTCAGTGGTGATGGCCCTGTTGCTGTTTTCGCCGCTGTATGTCAGCCCGCACTGGATTCCTGCGACCGGTACGCTGCTGGCTTTCAGCGTGATGTTCGTTGTCGCCAACGCGAAAAGTGCGTTGTAGGCCAGACAAAAATATTTTGCCCACCTTGCCCAGTACGCTTCTACTGCGCCGTACGCGCCAAAATCGTTTTGATGTATGAGTGATGCCGGGTATACCGCCTGGTGCGTACAAGGTACTTCGCCTTATGGTATAGTGACGGTTTTACCACCGGAAATCAGCAGCATGCACGACAGCCGCCATATCATTGCTTGTCATTATCATTTGCTTTTGCCGTTGTTTTTGGTGTCGTCCCTGCTGTTGCAGATAAAACCGGCCTGGTCCAACTCCTACTGGTCCGAATTTACACTGCGACTGCTAGCCCGCATTTCTCACCACCCTTCTACTGCGACGGCGCCATGGCACGCCCTGGCTGGCTTTCGCTCTGTCGGCGTGCTCGACATAGTGTCGACT
>JALUUZ010000030.1 GCA_027021095.1 Gammaproteobacteria bacterium | reverse complement strand
GGGCAACTCCTCAACCTTTCCTCGCTGGCCAACGACTGTGGTATTACGCATAACACGGCCAAGGCCTGGATATCGGTACTTGAAGCCAGTTATATCGTGCACCTGTTGCCACCGCATCACCAGAATTTCAACAAGCGCCTGGTCAAGACACCCAAACTCTATTTTCTGGATACCGGCTTGGCATGCTGGCTGCTCGGCATCCGGAACAGCGAGCAACTGGCGACCCATATTCAACGGGGCGCCTTGTTCGAAACCTGGGTCATCAGTGAATTACTTAAGGCCCGTTATAACGCGGGCAAGACCTCAAACCTCTACTTCTGGCGTGATCGTTCGGGACACGAGGTGGATCTGCTGATTGATCAGGGAACTCATCTGTCACCGTTGGAAATCAAATCCGGGCAAACCATCAACCGGGACTACTTCAAGGGGCTGGAATTCTGGAAAAAGCTGGCAGGTGAAAGCGCTGGAAAGGCGTGGCTGGTTTACGGCGGTGACAGTCGACAAACACGCACCGATGTCACTATTCTGCCTTGGTTTGAAATCGACGCCGAGCAGATCGTGATATGAAGACAACAGGTATCGGTCGCAATGATCCTTGTCCTTGCGGCAGCGGCAAGAAATTCAAGCACTGCTGCCTGGGCAGCAAGGAGAGCAGTACGTCATCCAGCCATGGCGCGGCGAGCATATCCGAAACCTTGCGCAAAGCCCTCGAAGGCCAACAATTCAACACACTGGAAGAGGCGCAGGCATTTGTGAATCAGTTTGCTCAGCAGCAAAACCGTCGACCGCTGGACGAATTTCACGGTTTGTCGCCCGAGCAGATGCACCGGATTCTGGATTTTCCGTTTACATCACCGGGACTGGTACGCTTTCCTGAGGTGCTCGATGCCATCCCGGCCGCGCCGATACTGACCCTGTTCGAGCTATTGGCAAATGCCATCGGCGAGCAGGGACTCAAACCGACCACCAAGGGCAACCTGCCCCGCAACTTCTGCCGCGAGGCCGCGCTGGCCTATTGGGGTAAGCAGCAATACCAGGAAAACACCCGTTTTGGCGGCATCAACCGGGAGGAAGATTTCACCGATCTGCATGTCACCCGCCTGGTAGCCGAGCTGGCGGGGTTGATCCGAAAATACAAGGGCCGGTTCATCCTCAGCCGCGATTGTCGCCGGCTGCTGGCCGAAGACGGCATGAGCGCCATCTATCCCAGATTGTTCAGGGCCTATATCGAGGAATTCAACTGGGCGTACAGGGACCGTTATCCCGATTTGCGATTCATGCAGAGCGCCTTCCTGTTCACACTCTACTTACTTACCCGCTATGGTGACACTTGGCGGCCACAGGTATTTTATGAAGACGCCTTTCTGGGCGCCTTTCCGATGCTATTGGATGAAGTGCCACCGAACCAGGTATTTTCCCCCGATGAAACAGTACGCTCCGCTTATACCTGGCGCTCTCTGGTGCACTTCGCAGGCTTTCTGGGCCTAGCGACGGTGGAGCCGGTTTCCAATGAACTCCTGTGTCGGGAATACCGGGTGAAGGCCCTGCCACTGCTGGACCATATGGTTCAATTTCAGCTCCCCATGTAAAGGGCCATGGTGAAAAAACGCAGACAAGACGATCCTCTGGCGACCTTGCTCGAAACCGCATCGAAAGCAAAGCTGATTGATCTGATCATCCGCGTGGCCAACACCCGCCCCGCTGTCCGGCATGAGTGCCTCGACTACCTGAACAGGCGTGCCGCCCTGTCACCGAACCAAAGGAAACAGTCCGAGGGTGAAAAACTGCTGGCCCAGTGGGCCGAACTTGCGCCGGATCTGGACGAGCTGGATGCCTACGGTGGTGGGGATTATGACGCCGACTGCCATGTTTCGAGCCTGTTGCATGAGATTGCTCAGGCGCTTTCACGGAAAAGAATCGATGCAGACTACCGGCAAAAGCTTCTCGACAACGCCCTGCCCTATATCGAGAGTGGCAATGCCGGACTTGACGATGATCTCTACGGCCTGGCCTATGCGGCCTGTTACACCGACGATGATTGGCGGGTACTGGCGGAAGCCTTTGAGTCCATGGACGGGGACTGGCATATCGACCATGCCCGCCGCATTTATCGCCAACTCGGCGACCGGGAAAAATATCTCGAACTGCGCCAGCGGAAACTGATCACCGGCACCGATTATTTCGACCTGGCGGATTTTCACTGGAAGACCGGTGAAAAGCAGAAGGCCATGGAGGTCGCGGAGACAGGACTGCGTCAGGGAAAAGGCCGCATGGATGAATTGCGCCAGTTCGTTGCCAAGCGGGCCAAATCCGCCGGCAATCGTGAACGCTACCTGGCGCTACAATTCGAGCAGGCGATCGATCCTCTGACCTGCGACAAGTACAAGGCGTTTCGAAAACTATGCACGGCCGCCGAGTGGAAGCATTATGAAGCAAAAATTCTCACCCGGCTGAAGAACGCCTGTGAGACAGAACAATTACGTATCCACATGCACCGTAAAGAATACGATAAGGCAGTGGCCGTGCTAAGCCGGAGACGCTACCCCCTTTTCGCCTGGGACAGCGTCTATGAACTGCAGACCGCCAAGCGCCTTGAATGCAGGTATCCCGAGGAAATCTTAAAATACTATTTGTCCGGACTGGGCAACCTGAAGACCAACGCCCCACGTAAAGACTACGCCCGCAAGGCACAGGTAATGAGCAAGGTTCGCCGCGTGTTGGTTGATGTTCTGCGAGATCCATCACGCTGGCGCGACTTCGCCGTCAAAGTCAAGCAGGACAACATCAAGCGCCCGGCTTTTCAGGAAGAGTTCGCCAAAGCCGTGCCGGGTTGGCAGACATTGAAATAACGCTCGCACAAGGCAGCAATTTGAAGCTGTACTGGTATAGCAGGTTTTCAGGTCACACCAGAGCGCCCTCAGTTCAACCTCTCCGATACCATGACTGCGCTGATCTGCCTCTCAAGGTATCGCTGGATCTTGCGTGACAGCCTGCAAGAAATACCATGAAAAATACCATTGATGATGCAACTTATATTATCAACTCGATTTATTTAATCTTTATAATTCAATAGGTTGAAAATACCGGTCACTCCCACTCTATTATCAATAAGCCTTTTTTATCTTTTATTTTCAATAACTTATTTTCTGCCAAATGGTAATACCATGAAAAATACCATGTTGAGAAAATCCTTCAAAAATGCTCGACAAGATTGCCTATTGATTACCAGAACTCCCCTACCTTTCCCCTATTGGGATAGTTGTACCCAAGCCCTAAAACTCCTTAATTACCGCCTTTTTATTCCGCAATTTACGTTGATATATTCCGTATTTTACGTTATTGTTTCGTCATGAATGCGCCATCCCTGTATCCACGCTGGATTGAGCCACGAATCCATGAAGCTTTGCTTGATACGCCAGTGGTTCTGCTCGCGGGACCGCGCCAGGCAGGCAAGACGACCCTCGTGCGCCAATTCGCTGATCGGGGACGACACTACCTGACCCTGGACGATGAACTGACCTTGCTGTCGGCACGTGAAGATCCGGTCGGCATGATTCGCAATCTGGATCGCGCCGTTATCGATGAAATCCAGCGCGCACCCCAATTACTTCTGGCTATCAAAAAAAGTGTCGACGAAGATCGTCGCCCCGGACGCTTTCTGCTGACGGGTTCCGCCAATCTGATGGCGCTGCCCACGGTTGCCGACTCACTCGCCGGGCGCATGGAAACTCTGATGCTTTTACCTCTGTCGCAGAGTGAAATCGAGAACCGGCCGGCAAACTGGATAGACAGTCTTTTTGCCGGTGACATCCTGACGGCGGACCCGCCTGTACTGGGCGATGAACTGATCGCTCGTGTATTACGGGGTGGCTATCCGGAAGCGGTTGCACGACCGACGGAAAAACGCCGTATGGCCTGGGCCCGGCAATATATTAGTGCCATTCTTCAACGCGATGTCCGAGATGTCGCTGAAATCGACAAACTGGATCAGTTACCACGCTTTCTTCGCGCCCTGGCGCAAACCGCTGGCCAGATGTGCAACTACTCCGAGTTAGGCGGTCAAGTCGGTCTGGATGGTAAAACCGTCTCACGCTATATCGGCGTCTTTGAGCAAATGTACCTGCTAAAGCGTATTGATGTCTGGGCGCGCAATCGCCTGAAACGCGTTGTTAAAACGCCCAAACTTCAGTTCATCGACGCCGGTTTACTGGCCAACCTGATGGATATCCATGCCAAAGATGTGCAAGCGGACAGGAGCCGTTACGGACATGTTCTGGAGAGCTTTGTATTCGGTGAACTACTCAAGCACTCGACAACTGCCGATGATAACTATCAGCTCCTGTACTACCGGGATGCGGATAAGTTCGAGGTTGATGTCGTGATTGAGAACAGTGCAGGCAAACTGGTCGGTGTCGAAATCAAAGCCGCTGCCACCGTGAAAGAGCGAGATCTGCGTGGATTGAAAAAACTCGCCAGCCTGGCTGGTGATCAGTTCACAGCAGGTGTGTTGCTATACGATGGTGATGAAACATTGCCTCTGGGGAACAACCTTT
>JALUUZ010000029.1 GCA_027021095.1 Gammaproteobacteria bacterium | reverse complement strand
CCACGCTCGTCAACCGCCACGGCAATCTCGGCCTGGACCGCTTCGGCGCGGTCATCTTTACACGTGCCGACCGCAAGGATCTGAATACGCTGAGGAACCTGCATGGCAAGACCTTCGTGGCGGTCAAGCCGCATGCCTTTGGCGGTTTCCGTATGGCCTGGGCGGAACTGCTCAAGCACGGGGTCGATCCGTTCGCTGATCTCAAGGAGTTGAAGTTCGCCGGCTTCCCTGTCGACAAAGTCGCTTACGCGGTGTTGAACCGCGAAGCGGATGCGGGCACCTTCCGTACCGGGGTGCTCGAGCGTCTGCACAAGGCCGGCAAGATCGACATCAAGGATTTCAAGATCCTCGGGCGCAGGCAGACCAAGGGGTTTCCGTTGCTGCACAGTACCGAGCTTTATCCTGAATGGCCGTTTGCGCGGACCAACCAGGCGCCCGCCAAGATTACCGAAAAAATCATTATCGCGCTGCTGAAGCTCGACCAGGACAGTCCGCCGAGCCGTCTGGCCGGTATCAAGGGCTGGACGGTGCCGCTGGACTACATGAAGGTACATGAACTCTATAAGACATTGAAGGTCGGTCCTTACGAGGGACTTGGCCGGATCAGTGTGCATGCCCTGGTCGAGCAGTATTGGCATATCGGCATCATGACCTTGCTGTTGCTGGTCGTGTTGACAGCGACGTCGCTTTATATCTGGAAGCTGGACAAGAAGGTCAGAAAGAGTGAGTACTGCCTGGCGCGTGCGCAGGAAATTGCGCACATCGGCAGTTGGGAGTGGGATGTCGACAGGAACGAAATGTCCTGGTCAGAGGAGGTGTTTCATATCCTGGGAATGGAGAAGCAGGCGCGCAGTTTCAGTATCGAGGATTTCCTGGAACGGGTGCCGGAGCCTGACGCCGACCAGGTACGCGCAGCGATCAATGACACGCTCTATCGTAACAAGACATTCAATATCGATCACAAAATCATGCTCGACGATGGCACGGTGCGGATCGTGCATGAGCAGGCTGAAGTCAGGCGGGACGAATCCGGCAGGGTCCGGCACATGTCCGGCATCATTCAGGACATCACCGCCCGTAAGACAGCGGAAGATATGATCCGCGATTCACGCCAGGAACTGGCGACGATACTCGACAACATGCAGGATACTTTTTTCCGCATCAACAGTTATGGACGTATCATTTCCGTTTCACCGTCGGTACAGCAGCTGCTTGGTTACAGCACGGAGGAGATCATCGGTACCCGTTTTATCAACTACCTTGCCTGCCCGGGAAATCGTGCACTGTTCTACGCCGAGCTGCGCGAGCGCGACGGCCGGGTCGACAACTTCGAGATCGAATTGCGTGACAAGGACGGCATGGATTTGAGCGTGGCGATCAGTGCCCACCTGCTTTTCGATGATCAGGGTGACCTGATCGGTCTCGAGGGGGTTGCGCGCAACATTACCGAACTGGTCAATGCGCGTGAAGACCTGTCGAAGGAAAAAGAACGTATTCAGACCACGCTGGAGTCTATCGGCGATGGTGTGATTACCACCGATGTCACCGGCGTAGTCGAGTACATGAACGCGGTGGCCGACAAGATCACCGGCTGGCAGCTCGCCGAGGCGCGCGGGATGCCGCTGTTCCAGGTTTTCGATGTCAAGGCGCCGCGGGCGGGCAAGTCACTGGAGTGTTGCCTGCAAAAAACACTGAGTGACGACAACGACACGACCTGCGCGATTCACAACGCTGTGCTGGTCAGCAAAAGCGGCGAGCGTTTCTTCGTCGAGATCACCATGGCGCCGATACGCGATCACGGCTCACAGACCATCGGTTCGGTCATCGTCTTTCACGATATTACCGAGGCCCGTGAGATGGCCAAGAAAATGGCCTACCAGGCCAGGCATGATGCGCTGACCGGGCTGGTCAACCGCCAGGAGTTCGAGGAGCAGCTTGAACACCTGCTGCATTCCAATCCGGAGCACAAGTCCCATGCCGTGCTGATCATCGAAATCAACAATTTTGCCGAGATCGAGGAAAACTGCGGCCGCGCGGGCCGTGACGACCTGTTGCGCCAGGTCGCCAACCAGCTCAAGGCCCAGGTGCGGGATGTCGATGCGCTGGCGCGGATCGGCGGGGCGGAATTCGGGCTGCTGTTGCGCAACTGCCCGCAGGATCGTGCGCGCTCGATCGGCCAGTCCTTGTTGACGATCGGTGAGGGCTTACAATATACGCACGAGGGGCGGGTTTTCGATGTCGGCTTGAATATCGGTGTCGCCAGCTTCGATGGGTCGAGCCTGACCGTGGATGATGTACTGAACGCCGGAGAACTTGCGTGTATCAAGGCCAAGTCGTTTGGTAACAATACGCTGCATGTCAGTGCGCAGGATGAGGATATCGAGGAACAGCGTATGCGCGAAAGGGCGTGGAAGGCGCGGATCCGCAAGGCCTTGGAGGAGAGCCGGCTGTCACTGTATTACCAGCCGGTCTTCCCGGTGTCCGCGACGGAGCCGGAGAACAGGCCACCGCAATACGAGGTCCTGGTGCGTATGCGGGACGAGCAGGGTAACATCATTCTGCCGCTCGCATTCATGGCGGCGGCGGAACGTTACCGGCTGGTCGGTGAAATCGATCAATGGGTGTTTTTGCGCGTACTGGAAGTGCTCGAAACCGGCAAGCAGTTTCCGGAGAACAGTGTTTTCAGTATCAATGTGTCGGCGCATTCGGTCTACGGTGAGAAGTACCAGGAGCTGGTGGCCTCCAGGCTGAAGCAGAGCCACGTGATGCCGGGCCGTATACGTTTTGAGATCAGGGAGTCGGTAGCGCTTGGGAATTATGTCGATACACTGTCTTTTATCAACTTTCTGAGCAACATCGGCTGCCAGTTCGTGCTGGACAACTTTGGTATCGGCCCGAGTTCATTCAGCTACCTGCAGAATATCCCGGTTGAATTCGTCAAGATCGATGGGTCGCTGATACGCAATATTGCATCGAGCGAGGTCGATTATGCAATCGTCGAGGCGCTCAACCTGGTAGTGCATTCGATGGGGAAAACCTGTATCGCCAAAAGCGTCGAAAACGATGCGATCAAACACTGCCTGGAGAAGATCGGCGTCGATTATATGCAGGGGTTTGGTGTCGAGAAGCCGCTGCCTTTTTTTCCAGGTGATTCTGCGATGTCTGAAACCGCGTAGGTGTTTGGGGTGCTTCGTACACCGTCACTACACACGACATTTTCTTGCCACAAGGTAGGGTGCGTTTACGCACCATTTCCCGTGTGATTTGCTTTGACCGGTCGTGACAATGCCAACCCCCGCCTGAATGCTCCCGCGTGTTTTATATTGGTGCGTATAACGCATCCTACATGCCGGTGGTCACGATACCGACGATACCAGCCAAAAAAAACAGCCCGCTCAACGACAGAAAGAACAGCGCTGCAAGCTGCCGGCGGATGATGCGCCAGGCTGTTGCGCCTAATATACCTGGGCAGAAATACACTGCAAGATTGTGCGCCTGGTAGCGGGAGATGCCGGGTCCCAGGTAAAAATACACGCTGGCGAGCAGCAGTCCGCCTGAAAGCAGCAGCGTTTCCACTTGCAATGGCAGCCGTTGTCCGGAGACCTGCTCGAGCAGCAGTACGAAGAGTATGAGTACCGCGAGTGCACCGCCGCCCGCACGGCGGGCGCGGGTATGGTATCGTTCCTTGTCTCTGCGGTGCGCGTAGACTACCACAGGCCACAGCGAAGCGTACAACAGCGTCATCAGCAAGGTTGCCGCGGCGGTGGTGATCAATAATCCATGGCTCACGCGAAACAGCACGAACAGCAGCAACACGGCAAAAAAGAACAGTGCCAGGTGGCCGGTACTTCGCAGCAACGGGGGCAGTATGTTGGTGCCGGTTCGGGCCGGCGCGGCATGCAGGTGCAAGCGTTCGTGCCGGCGCAACGACAGGATGTGCAGGCTGAAATACAGGTAGATTCCGCTCATCACGATCCCGGTGCCAAGCAGCGTGTACACAGAAGGGAATTTGTAGAACAAGACCAGTGCTGCCAGTAAGGAGACGATAAAGTAGCGGTAACAGTAACGTGTCCTGGCCCACAGCGACAGTGTCGTTCTGTGCTGGGTATAGAATCGTGCAATGTCGTCATGGAACTGCGACAGTACTGATTTTTTCTTGCGCAGGGGATTGAGCATAAACACGCTGTTGAGCAGCCTGAACAGCCTGTTCTTGTAGTCGGTCTGCATCGGGTCGTCCTGGACCGCCTGCCAGTAGGAACTCGCGGCGGTGAAGAACCTGCCCTGCAAGATCAGTTTCCTGGCGAACTGGCTGTAAGACAGCACAAAGTCCGGGTCACGTGGAACCAGTGCCGCGTACTCCGGTCCGGTGGCCAGATTCTTGCTGTCCGGGTCGTTGATCTCGTCACGAAACCGCCGGTAGGCCAGGTAGGCCGGGTTCAATGCGATTGCCCGGCTGATCGCCTCCAGTGCTTCTTCCTGCTTATTGAGGTAATGCAGGCAAAAGGCTTTCAGGTAGTAGTAGTGAGGCTCGATCGGGAGTGCTTCCAGCGCGGCCTCGAGACAGGCCAGTGCATCGCTCAGCCGGTACTGCCGGATCAGCGCCAGCGC
>JALUUZ010000028.1 GCA_027021095.1 Gammaproteobacteria bacterium | reverse complement strand
ACTGTCAGCCACCGAAGCGCAGCTCAGTGCCAGCCAGGAACAGTGTCAGCGGCTCCAGGCGGTGGTCGACAAGCTGGAACGGCAACTGGCCTCCTGCCAGCAGGACAGCATCACGTTGAAAGAAGAGAAAGCACAGCTGGCTGGCCAGTTCCGGCAGCTGCAGCAGATGCTCGATGGATGAGTCGAGGCCAGCAGTGTCTGCCCGCGACACTGCTGGCGCTGTGCACCCGGTATCGGCCAACCCGGCTGTTTCATAACCCGCGTCGGCACAAATGCTTGCGCAGCAGGTAGCTGCCGACCGCAACCAGCGTCACATACACCACCGTACGTACAGCCAGCCAGGCCAGTTCGGCTGAAGTCAGCTGGCTGTCACCGAACAACACCACCATGACCACTGCCAGGCTGTTCACTATCACCAGGTAAATCAGTTTTTCCAGCAGATCGAAAGTCTTGGATTCCATCGCTCATCCCTCCACTACGCACTGACTGCCAGTCTACCCGGGCGCTGTCACCGGAAAATCACCGCAGGATCCTGTTTTTGTCACGGCCTGCCCTTATCCTCACTCTCCATTTGACAGCAACCACGGCGAGGGTTCGACATTGCGCTTGGCCGGCTTTTGTGCACAGAAAGCCTGTATGCAGTGTGAGACGGGCCGGCAGCAGTCTTCCCTGGCACCGTCTCACTGCGAACAGCGCAAGCCGGCTGCTTCAAGAAAATAAACGCTGAAGCCAACAAAACCGTGTTGTGACAGACGGCATTCTCTGCTATATTAAAACCGATCGTAAATCGGTATTAATCCACTCTTTTTGGAGACAATAGTTGAATACTATTTAACATATTGAATTTGAAAGGATTTATAACAATCTCGACAAAAGGTACACCCATGACACGTAACAAAAAACGCAACATACCCTTCCGCAGTTTCCTCCTAAGCCTCGGGTTAGTCTTCAGCCTGGCAGGGTTTGCCTCCGGTACCCACGACGGTAAGCATCAAGACGGCAGCAAAACCGACTGTGCCAAGCAGGAAAAGCACCAGCATGATGGCAAGACGGACAAACATCATCATGATTGCAAGGAAAAAACCGCCAAGAAGAGTGATGGCCACAACCACTCACACTAAGCCCTGCTTGGCTGGCTGCTGGCGCTGTTTGTGTTACCCGAGGTTATTTTTTGCTGTAAACAATGGTTTTCCGGTCTTTGGTCAAACACTTGATGCGCTTCGATGAAACCAGGCTGCATTCAAGTGTTTTCTCTTTTTCGGGACCCATGCTTGGAATAAAGTAGTTTGGGTTCGGATCATCCGGATCCGCCGGCAGCACGAACACGTAGTTCGTCCGGTAGCGTACCCTGAATTTTCCGGATGGCTTGAAGTCATAAAGAATGGATTCGACCAGGAAGTCTGCGCTGTAGTTCTTGTTTTCGGTCTTGATCCGGCCTGACTTGCAGCGCAGTTTCTTTGCGCCTTTGATACAGGTGCGCAGACTCTCCATGATCTTGCTTTCGACTACATGATTCGGCGTGTTCCACTTGGCGCTGAGCAGCGTGGTACGGATTTTTTCGATGTCTTTCGGCTTGGTGTCTTTCTTCGCTAGCTCACCGCTGTCCTTTTTCTTTATACCGGGTTTTTTCTTTGCGCTCTTTTGGATCGAGCGAATCAGTTTCTGTGCGCGCTGGATGCCATTGTTCTTCGCCCGGTTGGCCCACAGCAGCGCATAACCGGAATCCCTACGCGTTCCCTTGCCGTCCTTGTACATCATCGCCAGGTAATACTGTGCGACCGGATGCTGTTTCTTGGCCGCCTTGGAAAACCACTTGAACGCCTGTGCGTAGTTCCGTTTATTGTAGTAACTGCTGCCAAGCCGGTGTGCGGCCTTGATATTACCCTGCACGGCAGCTTTCTTGAACCACCTCGCGGCCTGGTCGAGATCCACCTTGACATTCTCCCCTTTCATATAACACAGGCCGAGTTTGTACTGCGCGCGCGCATCCCCTGCACTGGCATTTTCCTTGAGGCGCTTGAAACGCTTGTCATACAACACGTCATTCGCCCAGGCAGCAGAAAACAGCGACACGGTAAAAACAAGACACGATACCGAAAGACCAGCCGACCTACCCACGTTATTCACTAGCATACCAATCAACCTCGTCACCAAAAGAAAGCAATTACGAGTGCTTGACGGTCCTACTGCTGACAGAACACCAGTGGCTTTGTTGGAAGAATTTTTGCCTGATGACAATGGCACAAGCACGGATATGCCTGCCATTATAAACCGGTGCAACAAATGGTCAACAACAAAGCACGCTTGACTGCATTCTGCATTATATTAGTTTTTCCAGAATAACTAATACTGCTGGGTGCGGCATGGGTGGATTTCGCGACCGAGGCGCGCAGGCAAAGGTACGCCGTGCGCACCAATGTATGGATAATGCATGGTGGTATGGAAGAATCGTGTGTAGAAGGATCATCACGCGATGCGATAGGATTCGCCGCGGTGTTGGTACAGACGATGCATCCCCGCCCCTATCGTGGCGGTGTGCGAAGCACACCAAAGGATTTACACCAAACAAATGTCATGCGCCAAAGCAGGATGCGTTGTACGCACCACCGTTCGCGGCGAACCAACGCAAAGACGCAGAACCTCACGCACACCACGGCAAGCGGACCTGCGTTCAATAACGCTGTTTTTTATCGGGTAATCACGACTCTGCCACCGAATTGATCCCCTGTCAATGCCTGTCCCAGAACTTCTGCATTTCGAAAAACATAAATGACGCGGTCCAGGTGATCAACACCAGGCCGGTCAGTGCCTCGAGGCCGGCCAGGAAACGAATCGGGCCGAAAGGCTCGATATCGCCAAAGCCCAGCGTGGTATAGCTGGTAAATGAAAAATAGACACTGTCCAGTATGCTGCCATCGAAATTGCCGCGCAGGCGACCGAACTCCTGTGCGCGGTGCATAAAATAATAGCCGAACGCAAACAGCCAGATTTCGATGACATGCGCGCAGATCGAGCCAAACAGGCCGATCACCACGCGAAAACGGTAGCGGATGGTCATCTTCGGGATCAGTACGGACAGGCGGTACAGTGCCTCGTAGTGCACCAGTACTGCCAGTGTGACCAGCGCGCTGTTGATCAAAAAGGCTGCTATCATCCGCTGTGCTGTCTTCACCGGCTTACCGCCGGCTCCAGGCTAAAACCCGATCGACGGGTCGGTGGCATTCTCTTCCGGGTGCCGGATCCGTAACTTGTTGATCACGGCCCTGGCCCCGGCCTGGCGGGCGTTCTCGGCCGCCGCTGTGCGCTGGCGCCAGTTCTTGACCTCGCCTTTCAGGGTCACTATACCATCTTTGACCTCGATCTTGACATCCTTGGTATCCAGGTAGGGATTGAAGGCATACCGCTCCCTGATCTCCTGCTTGATCTCCCAGTCTTTCTTCCATACCCAGCGCTTCGGTGCATAGACGATCTTGTTACGCACGCTCGAAACCCCTTTGGTCCTGGCGGCGATCACCTCCGCCATTTTGCGTTCGAACTCGTTGTTCACCTCACCGGAAATATAGACCCTGCCTGAAATCGCGGTCACATCGAGCTTGTAGGGTGCCAGTACCGGGTCATTACGGAATGCCTGTTTGATCCGCTTCGCCAGCACATCGGCCGACGGGATACGCCTTGGCCTGACCTTCAAATGATTTTTTACACTTTTTACACCGATCACATTCCTTGCATCGGCTTCAGCGGCCCGCTTCGCACGCAGGTTGTCGACCACGCCGGTCAGGATCACATTGCCCGACTCGACAGTGACCTTGGGGTGCTCGGCATCCACTCTTGGATCATAGACAAACGCCGTTTCAATCGCTTTGCGGATCTGGCTGTCGGCGGGGCGTTGCGCGTAGTTCTTGCGCCGCATCTTGTCGCGAATCCACCAGGAGACCTTCAGCTTGTCGATCTCGACCATCTCCACACCATTGACCCAGGCGTCCTCGATCGCTCTTTCCTTCTCCGCGACACTGCCGACTTCGCCACTGAGTATCACCCGGCCGTTCTTGACACTGACGATGATCAGGCTCGGATCGATTGCTGCGTCATTCTGTAGGCGCGCCTGGATATCTTTCTCGATCGCCTGGTCGGAACGTTTGCCGGTATACACGATATCGATCTTGTTGATCACCCGGCGCACCCCGGGGGTGCGCTTGGCGACCTGAGCTGAAAACTGTTTTTCCTGCCAGGAATCCGTGCTCCCTTCCAGGGTCACGACTCCGTCCTTGGCCTTGACCTTGATATGAAAGGTATGCGTCGAAGGATCTTCGCTCAAGACCTTTGTGACTGCCTTGGTCAACTCCGCATCGCTGCGTTTGACCGGCTCTACTTCGACTTGGTTGATGATCGCGACGACGCCCTTGACCGTGGAAACTACCTTATTGATCCTTTCCTTTTCAAGAATGTTGTCCGTCTTCCCGCTGACGGTTACGATCCCCTGCCGCGTGATCACGTTGAAGCGGTTGGCATCGATCATCTCGTCGCTGGCCAGGCGGGTCTCGACTGCGCGTGTGATCGCACTGTCGGGTATCTGCTTGTCGCCGGTGGCCGCGATGCCCGAGACCGCCTGGAACAGGGCGAGG
>JALUUZ010000027.1 GCA_027021095.1 Gammaproteobacteria bacterium | reverse complement strand
TGCCCAGAACACTGACTTACGTATCGTTCGCCTCTGGGGTGGCAACCCTAATCCAACCGTTCAGGAGATGGATCGACCGCTTGCGGTAGTTGCATCCATCCAAACATTGAATAGCCGTATGGGTTCGAAGGAACTGGCCTGGCTACAGGTGCCCGGCTTGGTTGTGGTGGACGAATGCCACCATGCGATTACGCCAAGTTATACCAATCTGTTACGCTGGCTAGATGCAGAGGTATCACATCCCGGTTCTTCTGGTAAGAACGAGCCACCCATGCTTGGCCTTAGTGCAACGCCATTCCGCAGTGATGATGTGGAAAGTCAACGACTTGCGAAGCGTTTCGGTAACCGCTGGTTCCCACAAGATCAGCAACAGCTACACGAGCGGCTTCTCGAGCAGGGCGTCCTGGCACGAGCAGACTATGAGTCCCTTGAGTCTGGTGCAGGGTTGTCGGATGAGGAGATCGATCGGTTGTCTAATCTGCCTGAACCCTGGGAGGGACTGGATTTCGATATTCTTCTCGAATCTATCAACCAGCGTCTTGCAGGGGATGAGCAGCGTAATCAGCAACTAATAGAGTTTATACGGCAGTGCGATGCTAAGGCCATGCTGTTTTTTGCAAACTCTGTACGGCATGCCGAGGAAATGGCCGCTCGACTCAACCTGGCCGGGATCACAGCAGCAGCTGTCAGTGGCAGCACACCGAAGATTGTGCGGCGCTATTTCGTTGGCCGATTCCAGCGTGGTGAGATTCGTGTGCTGTGTAACCATAGTGTTCTGACTACTGGATTTGACGCGCCGAAGACCGATTTAGTTTTGGTCGCGCGACAGGTATTCAGCCCTGTACGATACATGCAGATGGTGGGCCGTGGATTGCGAGGTGAGAAGAACGGTGGAACTTCACGCTGTCGCATTGTTACTGTAATGGACAACATTGGTCGTTTCCAAGATAAACACCCATACTACTACTGCAAGCGATATTTCAGTAGCTACTATTAGCAGACAGTAGCATCTTATTTCTTTTGCTTTGTGTTGGTTTCATTTGTCCATGGGTCCCGGCACGTAAATGAATCTTGTTGAATTTATATGATATTGTTTATCAAGTTGACGACCAATGCATACGCCCGCCAATATCGATCCAGTTTCGTGTGTTCCCTGTTGCATTTCTCATCCGTGCACGGGCATCGAGATGCGAATCGAGATGGTCGGCACAACGGATGAGTGAACTCAGCGGGCTGTTGGAGCGTTCCCTCGGTCGTGTATAGTCATCGAGGATCCGCAATAGTGTGTTGTAGGAAATCTCGTCAATATCCCTGAGCTCAGCGAGTGGATCACTGAGAAAATAGGGTAGTAAACGCTCGTGCTCACGAAACAGGAATGGCACCGCCCAGCGGTTTCGGTTTCCTGGCGACCAGATTACTTTCGTTGCATCGTGCAGCAAGGCCACAGTGACTGTTGCATCGCGCTCAGCCTTGCTCAGCGAATTATGAGTGGCCAGAAGTGCGGATACGGATTCAGCGACAGTCACGCTATGGGCGAGAAGCCCACCCGGGGCGTTGTGGTGACTGCTCCGGCTGGCAGGCGCTCTCATGAATTCTTTTACCCAGAACTCGTTTCGGAATACGGCTTCCCAGAAACATGCCATGGATTCCAGCTCCAGTTCATGGTAGAGGGCAAGCAGGCGAGGGAGAACCTGGGGGCATGGTGTCCAGCAAGTGGGTAGCAGCGCAATCGGGTTGAAACTGGATTCGGGTATTTCCGAGATCGAGACAACCTGGGCCGCAAGCCGCGGATTGCGGACAAGAGGCATCATTCGAATCGAGTAGGGATTGCCAGTATTCAGCCAAGGCCTGCACTCGTCCCCAGGCAGCAAAGCCTCGATTGAACCAGAGCTGTCATGCAGCTCGAGGAGTCTGCAGCGACCCAGGTCTGGGTGCTGGTGCCAGTGCACCTCGGTCACACGATAAATGCCCTGGATAATATTCCCTGACATTTCGTCTTTTGCAAGGTGTCTGGTTGCCTCATTCAACAGCATGGCTACCTCCTGGATCCAAGAAACGAGAGCGGAT
Organism: Gammaproteobacteria bacterium; assembly: GCA_027021095.1. Classification (GTDB taxonomy): domain Bacteria; phylum Pseudomonadota; class Gammaproteobacteria; order SZUA-21; family SZUA-21; genus SZUA-21. The sequence continues at coordinate 2,568 of JALUUZ010000027.1, read as the reverse complement.
AAGGCATTCCATTGCCGACCCATCCTGACGGGTCAGGTTGGGAACATAGCGTGAGTAAACGGTGAAGAGCATCTTGGTAGTTGTATGCCCCATTTGCCGAGCGATCCATTCCGGGCTTTCGCCCGCGGCCAGCCATAGCGTGGCCGCTGTATGCCTTGTCTGGTAAGGGCGTCGACGGCGCAGCCCAGCTCGTTCCAGAGTGGGGTACCAGATACGATTGGCAAGGTTTCTGTAATTCAGCGGTTGCTGGTCACGTCCGCAGAAGACGTACTCGGATTGTCCGCCGGTTTTCCCCTGCTGATCGAGTAGTGACTGGGCCACCAGGGTCGACATGTCGATAACCCGCTCCGAACCCTCGCATTTTGGGGTATCAGGGTGGCCCTGAACCAGGGTTTCACGGATTTCGATCTCGCCGCGCTCGAAGTTCACATACTGCCATTTCAGGCCAATGAGTTCCGAGGTGCGTATGCCGGTGAAGAACGCGACGGTGTAGAAATTCCGGTACTTGCTAGGAACGGTTTCTAGGAAGAGCCTGACTTCCTCCAGGGAGAAAGGGTCGACCTGAGTGCGTGGCACCCGCAGTGGCTTGATCCCTCGGTAGGGCGTACTGAAACCGAAACGGTCGGCGGCCTCGCCAAGAATCTGCCGTAGTACATTCATGATCTGGTTGATCCTGGCAGGTGAAAGCCCCTTTCCCCCGCGATACTCCCTGGCGAGATGGGTGCGGAGACTCAGTATCTCTGCCTTCGTAATATCACCGACCCTTCTGCCCCTGAATCTTGGGACAAGATGCTTGTTGAGGATGTCGCTGACCTTGATCTGATTGGATCGTTTCCAGTCGATTTCACGCTCTGAGTACCATTGCTCACTGAACGTGACAAACAACGGTGATTCGGTTACATGCACACAGTTCCTGGATGGATCATCGCTTGACTGCGTTGCGCTCACGGCGGCAACAGCAAGCTCGTCTTCTGTAGGTCTCGGTGAGTTGGCTACCAGCGCCTCGAACATGTCTGCCCGTTTGCTGTTCGGAAAATACCGGCGATAGGAGAACGTACCTGCACCGATTTCCTGCTCCATCTTCTTTGCTATACGTTCGAGGCGCCGGCGATTGGCCAAGGTGTCCTTCAGTGCAGTCTGTTCCCTGCATCGGACACCCCGATAGCGAAAGTCGATATACAAGGTTTTCGTTTCCTTTCTTGCCCGGATACTAGCCATGGCACACCTCGCCATTGGCCATGGGGATGGTATCCATTGCCTCCTTGTTTCCGAGCATGTCGTTGGCGATGTTCTCCCATACATAAAGGATTCGGCGTGCGCCTGGCAGGCGGACGTAATGAACGCCTTCGACGAAATGACGGTCCTTCAGGTATTCACGGATATGGCGCTCGGAGTAATGCAATCGCTTCGCCAGTTGTGCACCTGTAAGAAAAGTGATCTTCATGTCTGTCTCCTCGTAAACAGCCACATTGAGCGTCAGACAGTAATATTGTCATACGACTTCGCTCGCTTGTCAAGTTGTCAGACAAGTGGGAAGATATGAGTTCACGGGATATGAAAAGAGGAGGGTGTGATGAAGGCGGCTATGCCTGGTCAGAAGCAGTTGGCCGTACGGGTTGACGACGAAACGCTGAAGGCCATTGACAGAAAAAGGATGGAGCTGGCCGAGCAGGGCGGCGGAGGGATCCCTTCCCGCTCCGACGTGGTTCGCATGGCCCTGGACCAGTATCTCGGCGTCGAAGGGGCACAAAAGGGCTGAGCAGGGTGGTATTCAAATCGTGACCCGGCGGGTTCAGGGCTTGGGCACAAGATGGGCACAAAATGGGCACAAAATGGGCACAAGCCCGATGAAGGCCGGTATGGCGCTTGCGACACGCCTCTGGCCGGAGCGGCTGCCCGGCGGCATGGCCGGACATCCACGGTTGAAAAATGCGTGGCGTTTTAATGACTTAAATCATGGTTGACAGGAATCTGACACCCTGTAGAATGCGCAGCTTCAAGACCCTAGGCGCGTAGCTCAGTTGGTTAGAGCACCACCTTGACATGGTGGGGGTCGGTGGTTCGAGTCCACTCGCGCCTACCAATCGCATCAGCCACTTTCGGTACTGCCGGGTGGCTTTTTTGTTGTCTGCGAGAAGGTCCTCCGGGCGCTTCAGTTCTTCTGCACGAAGGCGGTGAGCAGGGGCTTGCGGCGGTCGCCGTCGATGTGTTCGAGGTACTGGATGCGGCGTTCGACGATCCGCCGGCGGTCTTCCGTCACCAGCGTTCCCTCGCCGTCGAGGTAGGGGAAATCCAGCTGACATTGCCAACTGCGCCTGTCGATGTGCGATCGACGTTCGCCGATGGATCGTCTTTCGTCCCGCATCAGAATTTCGTTCCGCATCAGAATTTCTCCCGATTGTTACTTCGTGTTCTTGTCGGGCCACAGGTGCCGATCGGCCATGCTCGCCAAAAGAGACCTCGTACCTCTACTATAAAACCCGCGAAGACAATCGGAGTATTTTCCCGACGGACGGTGTCGGAGGGGGGCTGGGCGGCAGCTCGCCGCGGCGGCGCTAGGAGGCTGTC
>JALUUZ010000026.1 GCA_027021095.1 Gammaproteobacteria bacterium | reverse complement strand
AGCACTCGTAATGTTAGAGTGACAAACACAGCTAGTCAATTTTTTGCACCAGGCCACTGGCCTCCAGTCCCCGGCAATGCACGCTGCAGCATATTAATTTTATATGCAGATCAATAATTTAATCGCTATCCCCAGCGTTCGTCACGAGACCAGGCAAGGCTGTGGCGGCGGGGCCGGGCCGCGGGTACAAAAAAACCAGCCAATAAGTTGGCGATTGCTTTTAGGCGTGATAACTTTGGGGTAATGGACAAGCAAACACAGTCTCAGCAGTTCCACCATGTCGGCATCATCTGCCGCCCCGACGACCCGTCGATTCTGCCGACATTGAGCTCACTGTGCAGCCTCATCACCGCACAGCAGTGCGACTACACGCTCGAAGCCCAAAACCTCGCCGACCAACTGCCGGGTTCCGTCCCGGTCATGACCCGTGAGCAGATCGGCCGCCAATGCGACCTGATCATCGTCATCGGTGGAGACGGCACGCTGCTGGACACCGGCCGGGCCATGAGCCAGTACAATATCCCGGTGCTCGGCGTCAACCTTGGCCGGCTTGGTTTCCTGGTCGATGTCTCGCCAGCGGAAATGGCACAGAAGATCCCTGAAATCCTGGCAGGCCACTATATCGAAGAAGCACGCACCCTGCTGCGCGCCGACATCAGCCATAACGGTGACCCGCTGTTTTCCGGCAAGGCCCTGAACGACATCGTCGTCCACAAGATCAACGTCGCGCGGATGATCGAGTTCGACGTGTATATCAACAGCCGGTTCGTCTACACGCAGCGTTCGGACGGCCTGGTCATCGCCACGCCGACCGGCTCGACGGCCTATGCACTGTCCGGCGGCGGTCCGATCCTGCACCCGACACTGGATGCGATCACGCTGGTGCCGATCTGCCCGCACACCCTGACCAACAGGCCGATCGCCATTGGCACCGACTCGGTCATCGAGATCAGGGAAACCGCAAAACGCGCAGGCCATGGACCGGCCACCGGCATCCAGATCTCCTGTGACGGTCAGCTGCATCACCAGGCCAAGGCGTTTGAAAAAATCATGGTGCGTGTCATCGATGAAAAGCTCAGACTGATTCATCCACAAGACTATGATTATTACCAGCTGCTGCGCGCCAAGCTGAACTGGGCGACGCAGCACTATCCGCAACAGGAGGGTTGAGCCTGCATGCTTTCACAGATCCATATCCGCAACTACACCATCGTCGACCAGCTGACGCTGGAACTCGATTCGGGCATGACCGCGATGACCGGAGAGACTGGCGCTGGCAAATCGATCCTGGTCGACGCGCTGGGCCTGGCGCTTGGCGACCGGGCCGATTCCGGGATTATCCGCGCCGGCGCCGACTGTACGGAAATCAGTGCCTGCTTCGATCTGCGTGATACACCGGACGCCAGTGCCTGGCTCAGGGAACACAGTATGGAATCAGGCAACGACTGCGTAATCCGCCGAATCATCTGCCGCGAAGGCCGGTCCCGCGCCTTTATCAATGACACCCCGGCCACCATGCAGGCACTGCGCACGCTCGGCGAGACCCTGGTCGACATCCACGGCCAGCACCAGCACCAGTCGCTGGTCAAGCGCGAGATCCAGCGCCGGCTGCTCGACGATTTTGCCGGTAACCAGGCACTGCTGCAGCAGATCCAGGCCGACTACCGGCGCTGGAAACAACTCAGCACCGAGTTCGAAAAGCTGCGCGACGCCGCCAAGGATTCAGCGGCACGTGCCGAGCTGTTGCGCTTCCAGGTCGCGGAACTGGAAAAACTGGATCTTGGCCCGTCTGAAGCCGCACAGTTGAACGAAGAATACGACCGGCTGGCCAATGCCGGCAAACTGCTCGAGATCTGCGGCCGATCCATCAACCTGTTATATGAAAACGAAGAAGGCTCGGCGCACCAGCTGCTGCACCAGGCTTACAGCGAACTGGAGACAGTGGTCGAGTTCGACCGTGACCTGCACAACGCCAGCAGCCTGATCAACGAAGCGATGATCCAGGTACAGGAAGCAGCCGATGAACTGCGGCAGTATCTCGACCGCCTCGAACTCGACCCGCAGCGGCTGCAGTGGGTCAACGAGCGTATCGCGGCCATTCACGAGCTGTCACGCAAACATCACGTTCACGCCGAAGAACTGCCGCCGCTGCTCGACAAGCTGCGCGCCGAACTGGATTCGCTCGACCACTCCGACGAACACCTGGGCAGGATGCAGGACGAGATCGACGCACTGCGAAAGTCCTGCCTGCAGACTGCGTCGGCACTCAGCCGCCAACGCGCGCAGGCCGCGGCCGTACTCAACAAAAAAGTCACCGAACTGGTACGCCAGCTCGGCATGCCGAATGCCGGTTTTGAAATCCGGGTCGAACAAAACCCGGCGGAAAAGCTCGCGCCTCATGGACTCGACACGATCGAATACCAGGTCTGCACCAACCCGGGACAGGAGTTCAAGCCACTGAGCAAGATCGCGTCCGGCGGCGAACTGTCACGCATCAGCCTCGCGATCCAGGTGGTACTGGCGGAGACCACACGCATCAACACGCTGGTCTACGATGAAGTCGATACCGGCATTGGCGGACCGACTGCCGAGATCGTCGGCAAGCTGCTGCGCCGCCTGGGCAGCCAGCGGCAGGTGCTGTGCGTCACCCACCTGCCACAGGTCGCCGCGCAGGCGCACCATCACCTGCAGGTCAACAAAAACGCCGACCGCTCAAAGACAGTCACCGGCATCAAGCCGCTGACCGAACAGGAGCGCGTCGATGAGATTGCACGGATGCTGGGCGGGGTCAAGCTTACCGCACAAAGCCGCGCCCACGCACAAGAGATGCTGCAGCTGGAATCGACCGACACCGCCTGACGTGCCGCCTCGTTCCCAGCCCGCATTGCTTGCCACGTACCCTACTCCTGGCAACTGCTGCAGATACCGTAGATATACAGGCAATGATCCGTCATTTCGTAACCGGCCTTGTCGGCGATCTCACGCTGGCGCTTTTCGATCGTGTCATCGACGAACTCGTCCACCCGGCCGCACTTGACACACAGAATATGATCATGATGACTGCCCTGGTTCAACTCAAACACTGAATGGCCGGTTTCAAAATGATGGCGGCTGACCAGCCCGGCGGTCTCAAACTGGGTCAACACCCGGTAAACCGTCGCCAGACCTATCTCCTCGTCGGCTTCGAGCAGTCTCTTATATACATCCTCTGCGCTCATGTGGCGCAGCTTGCTCTGCTCCATAATCTCCAGAATTTTGATCCTCGGCGTGGTGACTTTGAGGCCTGCATCTTTAAGGTCTTGTTTTTCCACAACTTTAATCGCCCTGTTTTTTCAAATCCGGTTGGTGTAAACTCTTTCACTCAGTAGAGTTCAATCAGCAGTAAATTTTTTCTTATTTTTTACCAACTTAACCGACAGACCCTATTCACGAATGAAAAACATTCTCATTTTAATTGTATTCGCTCTCTTCCTTTTTGTCACTGCCTGCACCAAGTACACGCCGCTGGTCTATAAGATCGACATACACCAGGGCAATATCATTACCCAGAAGGACATCAACCGGATCAAGGTCGGCATGACCAAAAAGCAGATCGTCTATGTACTGGGCACCCCGCTGATCGCCGACGCCTTCCACAAGTCACGTTGGGATTACATCTATACCGTGAAAAAAGGCTATAAAAAGCCAACCCGTAAACATGTATCGATCTATTTTTCCGGCGACCTGGTAAGCCGCATCGAAGGCGATCTGAAACCGCAGCCGCAGGCTTCGACCGATCCCAAGCCGGAAACCACGATCGTCACCATCAACCCGAAAGTCAAAAAGAAGGGCCTGTTCTCGCGTATGTTTTCGCGCAGTGACAAGCCACGCAAGAAAAAGAAGAAGAAAAAGAAGAAAAGCAAAAAAGACGACGCCAAGGCGAAAAAGGAAAGCAAAAAAGAGCAGACCAGCCTGACCTCGTCTTTTTGATACAGGCGCCGGGTTCAGTCCGTTTTCGGTTGTGTTTTATGTGCCGCGTTCTGCTCCGCACGGCGCCGGCGCTTTTCTTTCGGATCGATCAGCAGCGGCCGGTAGATCTCGACCCGGTCACCGGCCTCGAGCACACGGTCCAGCTTGCACACCTTGCTGAAGATGCCGATCCTGTCTGTCTCGAGATCGATCTGCGGGTAGCGCTGCAAGATTCCTGAGGCCTCGATCGCCTGTTTCGCGGTACTTCCCGGCGGCACACGGACCGCCAAGATCGACTGCTCCTGCGGCAATGCATACGCCACTTCGACTTCAATCATATCCGTGTCCATATCCGCGTCAGGATTGTGCATAACGTGCGTCCGCCTGTTTTACAAAAGCATCGAGCAATGTATTGACGATATGGTTGAATACCGGACCCACCACCTTTTCCAGCACCAGGTTACTGAACAGGAACTCCAGTTCGAACGACACCTTGCACGCCTGTGCCGACAACGGCTGAAACCGCCATACGCCATATAAATGACTGAAAGGCCCCTTGACCAGTTCGAGTTCGATACGCTCAGGCCGGACCAGCCGGTTACGCGTGGTAAACGACTGGTGCACCCCCGCCTTGGCTATGTGGATCGTCGCCAGCACCCAGTCCTGGCCCACCTCATCGATCTCCGCGTGCCTGCACCAGGGCAGAAAC
>JALUUZ010000025.1 GCA_027021095.1 Gammaproteobacteria bacterium | reverse complement strand
GTGCCTTTTGGATACAGCAGCCTGCCACTGTGGTCACGGATATCACGGCCAAGCGTCACCGTCGGATCATAGTAAAAGCTCCTCGGCCTGGTCACCAGCCCGATTCCAGCGACCGGTGCCGGATCATGGAGCTGTTTCAATACTCGTTTTTTCAATGTCTGCTGCATCGCCTTGATCTTTCCTTCACGCTGATAGTGGCGCAAAGTGTCCTGAATATGCGCAAGCAGGCTTTTTTCCTTGATTTCATAGGTCTTGCCAAGCGTACCTATGTCCTCTGCGGCCAGAGAAAAACCATACAGAGATAAAAACACGAATACTGTCCCACGCATCAGTACAGCCTGCTCGCCGTGCCAATCACCTTGTCACGCGGTATCCAGCCTACACGCCGGTAACGTGAGTCGAAACTTCGCGGGTGATGCGTATAGACGAAATAATGCCCGTCTGGAATCAAACCGACCGGACCTCGATACAAGGTCTCTCCGGACAATGCATGGGCATGCCAGCGTCCGATCTTCCGGTTTTCGACGTAGTAGTCCTGCCCCCTGATACTGACCCTTTGTCCGGGCAGTCCGCCGACCCGCTTGATGAAAATCGTCCCGTTGGGATAGAACGGATTTGCATTTACCTTGAAGGCCACCAGCTGCCCGATGCGCGACGGGTAGCTTCCTTTCGTCAACAGGTACAGCAATCCATCCAGGCTGCCGGTCAGGTTGATACACAGGCTGTAACGCGAGGCGATACCACGCGAGGACAGGTGCACCGCGGCGACGACCAGGCCGCCGGCCAGGCTCCAGTGAACGAGCCGCCTCTTCCATCCCGCGTGTTTCATTCGCGTCGACTCTCCTCTTGTGCCGAAAACAAATCCAGGTTGCTGTAAAGGCTCTTGCCATTACCAACCACCGCCGCGCGTACCAGCGCGGTGATATCTTCGGCGCTCCCGGCCAGGACCGCCTGTTTGGGCACGATAATGACATGATTGTCAATGGCGATCCGGTTCAGTACACGCAGCAGTGAGCGTTCGATCTGACGTGCCAGGTGCCTGCGGTTCACCGCCTTGCCCTTCGCCTTTCTGGCTGCCAGTACTATCTGTTCCTTAACCAGGTTGACGATGTCTGCGGTCACGATCCGCTTGTGCGGATTGAGCCACGTTTCATACGCAAACAGGATGCTCAAGGTCCATGCGCTGACCCAGAAAACGAGCGACAGCGGCCAAAGGATGTTCCTGCTCATCGCGTTCACCCGTGCGATTCGTCGGCCAACGCCTGGATCGCTTCCGCCAGGCTCATCCCGCCTGAAGCCTGGTACTGCCTGAGTACCGTATGATCAGCGGCACGTGTCGAAAACATCGCATGTGTAAACGGTTCGGTAATCAGGCGTTGTACCGCATAGCCGTTCTCACCCTCTATCATCAGCTCGCTGTATTTGCCGGAAACAGTTCGCAGGCTCTTGATCAGGCGCTTTTTATACGGGTCCATGGTGATCCGCTTGTCCCGCTCGAGCTGCTCGATGGTCTGGTCCTTCTGCCCGAGATACAAAGACCAGCCCGAGTTTTCCTTTGCTGCGCGGGTGACTGCCGTACGATAATAGTCATTGATCCCCTGTACGATCGTCGCAAAACATCCGTTGTACTTCCTGGCACGGCGATATCCCTTCTCGATAAATTTCGCTGCCGCCGAATTGTCACCGCTCATCAGCTCCCAGGCCTCGTCGATCAGACAGATTTTCTGCGTGTCTCTATCGCCCTTGTACATCACGTCGGTGACGACGTACATGATAATCAGCAGCATCACACGCTGCAGTTCTTCGAGGTTCTCCAATTCATCCATTTCCAGTACGACAAGTTCATTGGAAAAATCCAGGTTGCAGGCCCCTTCGAAGTACTTGGCGTAGACTCCGCTGCGGGTATAGGGATACAGCATCTCGCCAATGTCCGTGGCGCGCTTGTCGTCCATTTGCAGCAGCACTTCAGCCACGTCGGAGACGGTCGCCTGGTTGCCCCTGCTGTGCCAGACAGATTGTATGGCACGCTCGATGGCTGCATATTCCCAGTCCCAGTCATCCTTGCGGTTTGGGGCCGCCATGACCGCAATCAGCGGTTTCAATACCGAGACCGCCTCCTCGTAGTCCTCGAGATTGGTGAACGGATTGATACAGATTTCCGCTTCATCGGTAAACTCGATATAGGTGCCGTTTTTCATCTGGCAGTAGTTGCGGTAAGAACCACCCTTGTCGATAACGATCGCCCGTCCGCCAAGGCTCAATGTATTGTTGATAAACTCCAGTGCAAAAAAGGATTTTCCATTGCCTGACTCGGCTGCTATCGCAATATTGTAATTTCCGCCCTCGGTATCGAAATTGTCCCAGAACGAAATCTGCCCGCGGCGCCCGACCAGCATCATCTTCGGTGTGCCCGTTCCCCGCCACTCGCCAAACAATGGCAGCATATTGGCAATGTTGTTGGTCAGCTGCCGCCGCATCCGTCCAAGCTTCTTCAGCTCACCATAGAATTCCTTGTCCAGCATCATCGGCAACGCTGACATAAATGCCTGCACCTGGATAAACGAATCACGTTGCAGGCCCCAGTTGTTCGACTTGAAGATAGACTTGGCGGACTCCTCGGCGACGTTCCCCTGGCCGGGTTCAGCAAAGAGCACCAGCTGATGGTAGGTCCACAACAGTGTCTCGCCATTGGCGGTATGGCGCAGTACATACTGCCAGTCACGGTTTTGATCCTGCAGGTTCGGCACCAGCCGCGCCATCATCGACTCGCTTTTCTGCTTGGCGCGTGATGCCCGGAAATGAATATCGTTGCGCATTGCCTCCGTATCCGGATAATAGACGCCGTAGGTCCATAAGAACGGGCAGGGAATACGCAGATAGTCATTCTCATTGGAGCCGATCAGCTCGGACATGCCCCACAGGGCCCACTTCTGTGGATAGTTCTTAACGCTCATACAACGTACGTCCAGTGCCCTCATCCCGCCTTCGGCCTCCGCGTTGAGCTCACCTATCGCCAGCCCGGAACGCCCCGCCAGCAGGCAGGTTTCCGGGGAGTCAACCTGGCGCGCAAGTGTCATGTCACGGTCCCATGACACAGGCTCGCGCTTGATCTCCCTTTTCTGGTTGATGATGTCGTCCAACAGGTCAACGAAATCATCGGCGCTCATGCAATGCGGCGTCATACGCAGGGAATTCAATATTCCCACCACGGCTTCACGAATATTCAACACCTCGCGCACGTTGGCCGCATTGGCCTCCCTGGAAAAGGTCACACTGATGAAACAGCGGAAATGACGCAGAATAAAGTTCACATCTTTAAACAGGCTGGAGCGCGATCCCGCCAGGTAGTACTGAACGCGGCGCCTTGCCAGCTGGCGATAGATATTGCTGCCGCGCCTGGAGCCGGGATGCGCTCCATCGTGCAGTGCATCCTCCTCATCGGGTTCACGTGAACGGTGGTCTGCCCAGTAACGCAGAGAGGGAAGAATATTCGGCGAACCATAAGTCATGTACTGCACACCGGTGCCCGTCGGAAAATTGTAATTGGTCAGCTCGTTGAGTATATTTTCTGTCTGCTCATCCGCGGCGAGCAACGGCGGACACTCTAGTACGAAACCAAAACTGCTGACATTGTAAAACAGCCGTGTCTCCTCATCATACGATTCATAAGGGAGCAACGAAGACACCTTGTGTGTATCGAAATAACTCTTGACTTCCTTCTGGTATGGTGACCAAGTCTCACCGTCCAGGTAGTCGTTGGCGGGAACACCGCTGTCCGGGTGACTGAAGAAATTGATGACCGACTCTTTAAATTTTTCCAGCATCTCTGGCTACCTGTATAGGCCTGCAGTCAACGCCCGGCCTGCGTCGACGTATGATTTAGATCCGCATCAGGATTCAGATCGCTATACAGCATGTCTTTGCCGCCCCGCAGTTTGTTTCTGCGTATGGCATGTATGCCGTTGGCATCCATCCAGTGCCCCTGCTCCACCACCTTGTAGAGATAGGACTGCGCATGGTAAACCCCATGCTCATCGATCCACGGCCCAAGCCAGATCCTGAGTATTTTGGGTTTCCGGTAGACAGGGCCTTGAAAGGCACTTGCCAGCACGACATACCGGGGTTTTGCGCTGGCCGGTGCTGGAACTGTCTCGTTTTTTCTTTTCCCTGACTCTTTTTTTCTTGGCGTGGTCTTGTTCAGTTCAAGCGTGCCGCTATGCACTTTGTTGTAAACTTCAGACACACTGACACAACCCAGACCCTGGCTGGGCCGGCACGCGAACCTGGCCTGCTTGCCGGAACATGAACCAAGCAGCAAGGCGGTAACACCAATGTATAACGCGACTTTCATTGCATCTCCTTTCATTTGATTGTGCACCTGGTACAGGCTGAAGCTTCCGGCACGGTCTGTCGGTCCCAGGCAGTATCACTCGTCACTTCCAGAGCAGCTTCGCCAACTCGGCGGGCGGGCGATAGCCCAATACCACATTGCCATTCTCAGCGACGATAACAGGTGTGCCACCAATCCTGTGCTTGCGCGCAAACGCACTGGCCTGTTCCAGGAGTTTTTCTGCATCACAAGTAATACTCCTGGAGCTTGCATTGCCTTTTTTCTCTCTGTTCTTGTACTCACACAGAATCTTTTTGCTTTTCCTGTAAGCTCCGGGGTGTAACG
>JALUUZ010000024.1 GCA_027021095.1 Gammaproteobacteria bacterium | reverse complement strand
CTATTATCCCGCCATCTGTACGCAACTCCCTGATTTCCATTGCCCGATTATCGCTGGACAATATCGCTTATCAACAATTTTGAATTTTCAAATGGTTACCAAGATAAGCAATGCAAACATTTCTACCTGCGGAAGCACTCTCTGACGAGGAGCGGACGGCTGAGGTCGCCGAGATCCTCGCCGCTGGTGTAATCCGGCTCCTGGAATCACAAAAAGATAGCGATTTTCCACTGGACTTCCCGCCCACCGGAAGCGTTCATCATGACCGTTATCACAACGGAGAAAATGAACGATGAGCGCAGATGTAATCGGCAAGGTGGCAGCGCTGCCTTCACTGGAAAATGATGAACTGAAGAAGCTGTGGCGTGAGCTGTTCGACGAACCGGCCCCTCGTAAGAAGCGGGATTACCTGATTCCGCGGCTGGCCTGGCGCATTCAGGAGTTGGCCTACGGCGGCCTATCCGACAAGGCGCAGGATCGCATCAATCGACTGATACGCAGTAAGGAGCAGCTCAAGCCCAGCAGCAACCGGGTCAAGCGGCCCGCCGTGGGCACGAAGTTGATCCGCGAGTATCAAGGCATAGAGCACCACGTCACCGTCACCCGCAACGGGTTCGAGTACCAGGGACGCACCTACCGTAGCCTGTCCCACATAGCCCGGGAGATCACCGGCACCCGCTGGTCGGGACCGCTGTTCTTCGGCCTGACCAGGAGCGGCAAATGACTGACAAGAAGAAACCGATCCGCTGCGTGGTCTACACCCGCAAATCTTCCGAGGAAGGTCTGGAACAGGAGTTCAACTCGCTGGATGCCCAGCAGGAGGCGGGCGAAGCCTACATCCACTCGCAGAAGCACGAGGGTTGGATACTGCTGCCCAACCGCTATGACGACGGCGGCATCTCTGGCGGCACCATGGACCGCCCTGGGCTGAAACGGTTGCTGGCTGATGTGAAGGCCAACAGGGTCGATGTGGTCGTGGTCTACAAGGTGGACCGCCTCAGCCGCTCCCTGGGGGACTTCGCCCAGATCATCGATCTGTTCGACAAGCATGACGTCTCCTTCGTCTCGGTCACCCAGCAGTTCAACACCACCACCTCCATGGGGCGGCTGACGCTGAACATTCTGCTCTCCTTCGCCCAGTTCGAGCGAGAGGTCACCGGCGAGCGGATCCGCGACAAGATCGCCCTGTCGAAAAAGAAAGGGATGTGGATGGGCGGCTATGTGCCGCTGGGCTACGACGTGGCCAGCCGCAAGCTGATACCCAACGACCCAGAGGCGGATCTGGTGCGGCGCATCTTCAACCACTTTATCCGCCTGGGCTCCACCACCTTGCTGTGCAAGGAACTCAATGAGCAGGGTTTTCGCACCAAGCGCCGCCGCGGCCGTGACGGGCGGATGAATGACGGCTACCCCTTCAACAAGACCACCCTCTATAAGATCCTCAACAACCGTATCTACCTGGGCGAGATCCGGCACAAGGACAAATGGTACCCGGGCGAGCATCAGGCCATCATCGACCAGGACCTCTGGGACAAGGCCCATGCCATCCTGGCACAGGACCGGACCCAACGCGCCCAGGATACGGCCCGCAAGACAGCGGCCCCGCTCAAAGGTCTGCTCTATGGCCCGGACGGCAAGGCGATGACGCCCACCCACACCCGGCGCGGCGACAAGATCTACCGTTACTACGTCACCCATACCGCCAACAAGCGTGGCTATGAGGAGTGCCCCGTGCGCATGGTGCGGGCTGCAGATATCGAGGGCATCGTTTTCGACCAGATCAAGGCCATCTTTAAGAACCCCGCCATGATCGTCAGCACCTGGAAGGCGGCAGCCACCATGGTTGAAGGTATCACCGAGGATGAGGTACGCGAGGGGCTACAGTCCATCGAGGCGATCTGGGACCACCTCTACCACAAGGAGCAGGCCCGGCTGCTGCAACTCTTCGTTGAAAGGATCCGAGTGGAGCCGGAAGGCGTCCATATCGACATCCGGACCAATGGCATCAACAGCCTGGTGCTGGACCTCAAGGCCGCTGCCCAGGAAACGAAGGAGGCAACCGCATGAGACCCAAGATCAACCTGAGCCGCGACGGCGATCTGATCCAGATCTTCATACCCGCCCAGCTGGGACGCCACGCGGGTCGCAAGACCATCCTCTCACCCACCGGCCAGCCGGTGAATCCCGACCGCAACACGGAGGCGGACATCACGCTGATCAACGCCCTGATCCGGGCCCACCGCTGGAACCGATGGCTGGCCAAGGGCAAGTACGAAAGCGTGAAAGAGATCGCCTCCAACGAGGGCATCAACAGCCCCAGCTACGCCTCGCGCATCCTTCGCCTGACCCTGCTGGCACCGGACATCCAGGAAGCGATCCTCAACAGCACCCATCCAGCAACCCTGACCCTGGCCGATTTTATGGATCCTTTTCCCCAGGTTTGGGAACTGCAGCGAAAGCAGTTCGGATTTCTGACGTGACAGCGGCAAATAGCACTCTCAGGGTGCCTGATTTACGATATGCGATTCTGCAAATGCGAAGGAAGCCAGCCTACAATCACCTCCCGGGCATCCTCATCCCAGAAGTAGTAGATTCTTAAGCACTGCCGGTTGTCGTGCGCGGTGCCTTTTGTTAAGTGACGTTCTAGGAACTCTCGTTGCCCCTTCCACTGAAGGTAGTACCGTTCTCCTTGTTCACCTGCACGATTTTCGCTAATACTGCGGCTATCTTCTAAACCTAACTGCTTCAGTACATGCTGCTTTTTTTGCAAATAGTCGTCGCCACCGTAAATACGAGAGTTTCGGTATTCCGTTGCCAGAAACAGAAGCGCTCTCCCAACTATCTCCACATCTTCATATACCGCATCCTTCAGAGCTCGAATCGCACGAGGTGCTAATTGCAAGCGGCCAACAAGATGTTCTGAGGCCCAATCCGCCATGTTTTCATAAGAATCAGGCAATGGAATGTTATCATTAAGGTCGTTTCCGGCGGCCCGTATCTGTGCCTCCAACGCCAGAAGTCTGCTACGAAGCTTGTGGTTTTCCGCTCCGAAGCGCTCGGCTTTCTCTTTAGCCTCATCCCGTTCTTTTTCCGCATCCTCCACGGTTGTTTGCGCAAGTTCCCTGTATTCCTCAAGCTCTTTAACGACCGCCTCGCGCTGCCGTTCGGCGTTTGTAATCTGCTCTCTCAACTCGCCAGGTTGCGAGGCAGTTTCACTAAACTCATCCTCTAACGACCTGCGTTTCAACTCGGCAAATGAGGGTAGCTTTTCCTCAACATTTCTACCACGGACGCTCTCAGCCGCGGCCTGCCGTACAAGAAATTGCAGAAACCCATTTGGCCCTCCTTCTGGCCATGACAGGATACGGTCTGCCAATGCCAGGGGGTGCCGATAGGGCAGATCCTCGTTGAAATCTAGTCCTGGACGATAAGTACGAATAGCGCCTTGGAATACAGAGTAAGAAGCCCCTACCTGGTCAGTCAGTGCGAACGTCAATCCTGCTGGGATTACAACCACGTGAGCTAAACCAAGGCAACATTTGGCCAACTGACCAACATCTACTACCGCGCCTCCAACGCCAAGGGCTTCCTCCGGCAGGGATACCGCAAAAACAGGTCTAGTTCTTAAAGGGTTCTGTAATAGCGCCAGTAGTTGCTCAACCTCACCCTCGGTACTCAAGACCCAAGGCTGATCGGTAAGCGAATAGCCATAGTCTTCCAATCCGAGCTGCTGCGCCAACTGCAGAATAACACCTGGTGTTTGTGGGACATACTCGGGATTTTCCCGCCGTGCAACGCATGTCAATCGAAGTCCAAATAGCACTTTAGTTCCTTTTGAAGTGCCAAGACCGACCTCCGAGATCCATTTTCGGCCAGGAACGTTTTTGTCCGCATCATCCAGGCGAGCCGCCCAGAACGCTCCATCTCTGAGACTAACAGCCTCTGCAGGTTGCGCATCTAGACCACGCAGTTCGAAGGTATTTCCCTCCCAAGCCTCACGTGGCAGTCGTCCAGCCCTGCGTTGCATCCAGCGGAGAATCTCCTTACGGGCTGCCTCCATGGTAGCGTTCGCATCACTCCCGCAGATTCGGGCTGTGACTTGGAGCACACGGCGCACTTCTGCGGTGCCCTGCCGCCTATCACTCAACTGGTTTGCGAGACTATTCAATGACTTTCCATTCACGTCTACCTACCCAGTGTACTATTCCATTTATCAACTTAGCCTATAAGACCATGCTCCTTGCCGCAATATTAAGCCGCTGAGCATCCATCTTTCGAATCCCCTTTGCGGTGCGAGTGAAATGTTCGAACCGTGGACCATTATAAGCATCAAGTCTTTGATTTCATTGCCTCAAGCAAGCGTAACAACGGCACTTGATGGGTACGCTACCGAAGGCTAGTCACAGAGAATATCGGCCAAAGAGAGAGCCAGAGAGGGTGAATGTCGGGATGGGATGGAAATGGCTAGGTACGCTTGACTCGCCCGGAAAGCCCGGAACACAGGGGTTCAGACACAAAAAAACCGGTTTCAGAGAACCGGTTTTTTCGTGAATTGGCGGAGAAGGAGGGATTCGAACCCTCGATACGCGGTTAGCGTATACACACTTTCCAGGCGTGCTCCTTCAGCCACTCGGACACTTCTCCGGAATCTCTCGGCGGACCGACGGACGGGACCGCAA
>JALUUZ010000023.1 GCA_027021095.1 Gammaproteobacteria bacterium | reverse complement strand
ACGCAGATAGTGTAGTATTGCAGCGGAAGGTAGAGGCCGAGGGTGTGCATGTCGGCCACCTGGAAATGCTGTATACCTACAAACCGCTGGAAAAACAGATCGCATTGGCCAAGAAGAATAATGCACGGGAAGTGCAGGCGATGCAGAGGGTGAAACAAGAAGCCATCTACCATGCAACCGCCGTATCCTTTGTCTTTACCGCGATCACAGGTGTCGCGCTGGCCCTGCTGATCTATTTCCTGTTCAAGGTGCTGGTCATCCGTCGCCTGGCGGCGCTGGAAGACAGCCTGAAAGACGTGGCGATGGGGGAAGGGGATCTGACCAAACGGATCAAGGTGAATGCAGAGGATATCATCGGCCGGATCGGCAAGCATTACAATCATTTCGTCGCCAAGTTGCACGAGATCATCAAACAGGTGGTGTCGGCGACAGAACAGATCACCACGGCGTCCGAGCATATGCGTATGCAGACCGACGAGTCACGCTCGGACATCATGAAGCAGAACAGTGAGATCGACCAGGCGGCGACGGCGATCAATGAAATGGCCGCGACGGTCAACGAGGTTGCACGCAATGCCGCCACCGCTGCGGATGCGGCACACAACGCGGATACCGAGTCGAACGAAGGTTTGGAGATCGTCAACAACACGATTCACTCGATAGGCGAGTTGACCAAAGAGGTGAATTCAGCTTCCGAGGTGATCAATGAGCTCGAGCGCGACAGCGGTAACATCAGTGTGATCCTGGATGTGATCCGTGGTATCGCCGAGCAGACCAACCTGCTGGCGCTGAACGCGGCGATCGAGGCGGCGCGCGCAGGCGAGCAGGGGCGTGGGTTTGCGGTGGTGGCCGATGAGGTCAGGACGCTGGCCAGCCGCACCCAGGAGTCGACCGAAGAAATCAACAGCATGATTGAAAAGCTGCAGGTCGGCACCCAGAACGCGGTCAAGGTCATGGAAGAGGGCTGCTCGCGTGCCAAGCACAGTGAGGAAATGGCGCAAAAGGCCGGGACTTCACTCAACAGCATCGCCAAGGCCGTGGCCACGATTACCCAGATGAACACCCAGATTGCCAGTGCGGCCGAGGAACAGGGCTCGGTGGCAGAGGAGATCAACCGCAATATCATGGTGGTGCGCGATTATTCGCAGAAGTCCTCGGACAGCATGGAGCAGACATCGCATTCCAGCAAGATGCTGTCACAGCTGGCAGTGAACCTGGGGTCGCTGGTCAACAAGTTCAAGGTATAGCCCGTATCTTTCATGACAGAGGGTTGGTGTGCCATCGCGTTGGGGTGTGTAACGCGGCACCGACCCGTCATCGTCACTCTGTGATCACCAATTCGACCTGCTCCAGGGTGGAGGTCGTCTCGTCCGTACACCGGAACCCGTTGAGCTGCAAGACGCCCTGTTCGTCGAGTGAGACGATCAGGTAAAGCGCCTGCGGGTAGGCCAGCTGGGCTTGGTCGGCGGCTGACGGTCTTGGCGCTGAACCTGGGTGTGAATGATAGATCGCAAACAGCCGTTCGCCGCGTTCGCGGATCTCCTTGAAGGCCTGGATCAGCGCAGGGGCGTGCATGTCGAACAGCACGGCAGGGTCCGTGGCGGCATTGGGGATCTTGTACACCCGGGCCGGCGTCCCGTTTTTCGCAGACAGCAGGCCGCAGACTTCCTGCTGCGGACAGGACTGCGCGTGTGCGAGTACCTGGTTGACCAGTTTGCGAGGTAGGGTGACTTGCTGCATCGTCGTCGAAACCAACCTGGCCTCAGGTCGCTGAACAGACCGGGCAGGCCGGATCTCTGCGAATTTTCATTTCACGCCATTCCATCGTCAACGCATCCAGTAACAGCAATCTGCCCTGCAGCGGGGTACCGATCCCGGTCAGCAGCTTGATCGTCTCCACTGCCTGGATACTGCCGATAATACCGGTGACGGGAGCCAGTATACCGTTTTCACTGCAGCGTTGCTCGAGTTCAGTGCTTTGCGGGTAAAGGCAGCGGTAACACGGGCTTTGTGCCTGGCGCCGGTCGAACACGCTGACCTGGCCTTCAAAACGGATCGCCGCACCGGATACCAGCGGCGTGCCGGTTTCGACGCAGGCCTGGTTCAATGCGAAGCGGATCGCAAAGTTGTCAGTGGCATCGACGACGACATCCACCTGCCGGCAGTGTGCGCACAGTGAGGGCAGATCGAGTCGGTGGTTGATGGTACGGATCCGGGTTTCCGGGTTCAGCGCCAGCAGGGTCTGCCTTGCCGATTCCACCTTGTCCTGGCCGATGGCGGCGGTGTGGTGGATCACCTGGCGCTGCAGATTACTCAGGTCGACCTGGTCGTGGTCCACCAGTGTCAGCGTACCGGCCCCGGCTGCCGCCAGGTACATCGCCACCGGTGCGCCGAGTCCGCCGAGGCCGACCAGCAGCACATGAGACTGCAGCAGCTTGTTCTGGCCTTCGATACCGAACTGCGGCAGCATGATCTGCCGGCTGTAGCGTAACAGTTGCTCGTCGTTCATCGGCTGACTATTGATATTTGCGCCAGTAGTCCTGTTTGCCGTCGCGGCAGCCGTGTTCCAGGTGCTGGTAGCGGTTGACGAATACAGACTGGGTGCAGTTGTGCTGGTCCTTGGTGATGCCCATGTTCTCGCGCTGGATCTCTTCGGTGTAGTAGTAGAGTGCACGCCGGACCTTGGTCAGCAGGCTGTTATCGAGGTGGAACCCGAGTTCAGACAAGGCGTTTTCGATGATTTCCAGGCACAGGCAACGGATGTCATAGCGTACCAGCAACCTGCATTCATCGAGTACCTGGGTCGACAGTACACCCTCCAGGTCGTCGAGCAGTGCCTTCGCCGCTTTGGCCTCACAGCGTTCAGGGTGCAATGAACAGAAGCACAGTTCGCGTTCTTTGATTTCGTCTGATTCTTGCTGATCCATTTGCCGGCCACCAGTCAGGGCCCCGGACAGGGGGAAGTATGACAGTAATACCCAGTATAGAGTATCGGTTATACCTGGGCGATGCAAACCCTGTCGTGCCCGGCGAAATCACGAAAGCTGTTGATATTGCGGTAATTGTGTTCCTCCAGGCAGGCGATGACCGCTGTTTTCTGCTGCCAGCCGTGTTCGAGTGCAAGCCAGCCGCCTGGCTTCAGCGCCGTCCGTGCGCCGGTACAGACCTGCTCGATTGCGTGCAGGCCGGTTTTGCCGCTGCTTAGTGCCAGGGCCGGCTCGAACCGCAGTTCCCGCTGCCGGAGTGCCGGATCGGTGGACTCGATGTAGGGCGGGTTGGTGACGATCAGGTCGAATGCCTGTGTCGCCAAGCCGCCACACCAGTCGAGCAGTGCGAAACGGCATTGTGGCAGGCCCAGGTGCCGAGCGTTGGTGCGTGCCGTTTGCAGCGCGGTCATGGAAAGGTCGGCGGCCAGCAGCCAGGCGTCGGTGCGTTCGCTGGCGATCGCCAGGGCGACGGCACCGCTGCCTGTGCCAAGGTCAGCGATCACCGGCCGGGGCAGGTCTGTGATCAGTTGCAAGGCGACCTCGACCAGTGTCTCGGTTTCGGGACGCGGAATCAACGTAGCGCTGGACACTTTCAGCGGCAGGCTCCAGAATTCCTTGTGGCCGGTCAGGTAGGCTACCGGAACTCCGCTGCGCCGCCGCCTGACCAGTTGCCGGAACGCGGCCAGGCTGGCTGGTGTGATGGTTTTTTCAGGCCAGGCCAGCAGGTGTGTACGCGGTACTTGCAGTACATGGGCCAGCAGCAGCTGTGCCTCCAGGCGCGCGTCGCTGACCTGTCCGGACAGGTGTCGTTGCGCCCACTGCAGGCTGTCACCGATAGAGTTTTGCTGTAGTGCCGTCACTGCTGAGGTCTCAGTCTGCCGCCAGGCTTGCCAGCTGTTCGGCCTGGTGCTCGCTGATCAGCGGGTCGATCAACAGGTCCAGCGCGCCGGCCATGATTTCGTCGAGCTTGTACAGGGTCAGGTTGATACGATGATCGCTGACCCGGCCCTGCGGGAAGTTGTAGGTGCGGATGCGTTCCGAACGGTCGCCGCTGCCGACCTGCTGTTTGCGTGACTGCGCTTGTTCTTGCAGCTGTTTTTGCTGTTCCATGTCGAGTAACTTGGCAGCCAGCAGGGACTTGGCGCGGGCGCGGTTTTTATGCTGCGAACGCTCATCCTGGCATTCGACCACGATCCCGGTCGGCAGGTGGGTCAGCCGTACCGCTGAGTCGGTCTTGTTGACATGCTGTCCGCCGGCACCGGAGGCGCGGTAGGTGTCTTCACGAATATCGGCGGGGTTGATCTCGACCGCCTCGATCTCCTTGACCTCGGGCAGCACCGCGACGGTACAGGCGGAGGTGTGGATCCTGCCCTGTGATTCGGTTTCCGGCACGCGCTGCACACGGTGTGCGCCGGACTCGAACTTGAGCCTGGAATACGCCCCATGACCGGCGATGCGGCAGACGATCTCGCGGTAACCGCCATGTTCGCCGGAGCTTTCGCTGATCACCTCGATCTGCCAGTGCTTCGACTCAGCATAACGTGTGTACATTTTAAACAAGTCGCCGGCAAACAGCGCAGCCTCGTCGCCGCCGGTGCCGGCGCGGATTTCAAGAAAAATATTGCTGTCATCGCGCGGATCGGTCGGCAGCATCAGCAGTTGCAGTGTTTTTTCAAGCTGTGTTTTCTGTTGCTCTGCTT
>JALUUZ010000022.1 GCA_027021095.1 Gammaproteobacteria bacterium | reverse complement strand
GGTCGAGGATTATTTACTCGATTACCAGCGACAAAGCCACTGTGCGATCCTGTGGGTCGGACATGACATGAGCCAGATTCGGCGGCTGTGTACCCGTCACCTGTCTATGCAGCAGGGTATTCTGCACCAGGCAGGCCGGTGATGAACATTAACCCACATTTCTTACCACCGTTCGTCGCGAGACGGTGCAAGGGTACGGCATGGGTGGCTTTCGCGACCGAGGAGCGCGTGGGCAAGGTAGGGGGCGTTGTACGCACCGTAGAAGGGTGGTGAGCAATGCAGGCTAGTGCAAACTATATACAGCTGAGCCCTTTCGATTTGTCGCTTGCCGCGATACTGGTGATTCTGCTGGTGTTGCTCTCTGTACGGCTGCGGCTCGGCCTTGCCCTGCAGCTCACGATCGCCGCTGTACGCACCGCTGTGCAGCTGACACTGGTAGGCCTGGTGCTGCACCTGATCTTTGCCCAGATACACCTGGGATGGGTTCTGTTGATGGCGTTGGTCATGCTGCTTGCAGCAGGCCGCGAAGTCATGCAGCGCCAACACCACCGCTTCAGTGGCTGGTGGGGCTTCGGGGTCGGTGCGATGTCGATGTTCGTGTCTTCGTTCAGCGTCACGCTGTTTGCGCTGCTGCTGATTATCGGTCCGGACCCCTGGTATACGCCACAATACTCGATCCCGCTGCTCGGCATGCTGCTTGGCAACACGATGAACGGGATCTCGATCGGCCTGGACAGGCTGACTCAGAACGTCTGGGTACAGCGCGCGGTAATCGAAAACCGCTTGATGCTTGGACACGACTGGAACCAGGCCGTGGCCGGATTACGGCGGGAAAGCATTCGCAGCGGCCTGATTCCGATCATCAATGCCATGGCCGCTGCCGGAATCGTCAGTCTGCCCGGCATGATGACTGGCCAGCTGCTGCATGGCGCTGTACCGATGGACGCAGTCAAATACCAGATTCTGATCATGTTTTTGATCGCCTCCGGCACGGGTTTCGGCGTCTATTTCGCTGTCTGGAGCGCGTCGAAACACCTGTTCGACGAGCGCCAGCGCCTGCGCCTCGACCGCCTCAGGATTCGTGAATAAAACACTAAAGTAATGCTGCCGGTATCACGCTAGCATGACAAGGGCGGCCAACCGCCCACGCCTTCTTCGTTTCTCAGCATAAAGGCAGCCAGTAACCATGAAAAAATTACCTTTATCCATCGTGTTTTCAATACTGCTGTTGGCCGTGATCGCCGGCCCCTCGAGTGCAGACCGTGTCTATACCTGGACCGACAAAGACGGTACTGTTCACTTCGGTGACCAGGCACAGTACCTGGACACCCGGCAGGTAAATATCCGTGTAAACTACAAAGTCGATCACCATGCACTGCAACGCAACCGCCAGCGCGAAAAAATACTCAAAAGTTATGCGCAGGACGAAAAAGAAAAGGCGGAAAAGCTGGCCGAGCAGCAAAGCGAAGAAGCCAGAAAACGGATTCGCTGTGAACGCGCGAGAAAAGCACAGCAAAGCTACCAGAGTGCAAAACAGCTGTACCGCAAAGACAAGTCAGGAAACAAGATCATGCTCAGTGCCGAACAGCACAAACAGGCGCTGGAGGAAGTCAACCGCTACCTGAGCAAATGGTGCAGCTGAAGGACCGGGCACGGGCACGCCCGGCCCCCGGTCAACCTTGCTGCATCTCGCGCCTGAAAAACTCTGGCGCCGCAAAGGAAGCGCGGTGCATCGCGGCATTGTAGTAAAAGGTATCGAACGGCTTGTTGGCCGCCGCCTGTTCATCGAACGCGAGCAGATCGACCGAATCATCCCGCGCTGCCAGGGTCGCTGTCCACCAGCCCGACGGATAGCTGCTGAGAAAGAAATGCGATGTCTGCGTCGAGTCGAACCCTGCGCTTTGCATCGCCTTGTGCATCGGTTTGAGAATATTCATATGATAGAGCGGCGATTCACTCTGCTGGATCAAGATACCGCCAGGGTTCAATGCATCGAAGCAGCTTTTATAGAAACCTTCTGAAAACAGCTCGACCGCCGGGCCGATCGGGTCCGTGCTGTCGACGATGATGACATCCAGTCCTGAAGCTTTTTTCATCCACGCGATACCGTCCTGATGAACGATCCTGGCGCGCCTGTCACCAGCGGCCTGGGTCAGCACCGGAAAATACTTTTTTGCACACAGGTAAACCTGCTCGTCGATCTCCACCAACGTCGCCTGCTCCACCCTGTCGTGCTTGAGCACCTGCTTCAACGTCCCGCAGTCTCCCCCGCCGATGATCGCCACCTGCCGCGGATTCTTGTGCGTAAACAAGGGGACATGTGCAAGCATTTCATGGTAGATCAGGTTATCCCTGTCCGTCAGCATGATGTAGCCGTCGATCACCATCATGTTGCCATACTCCTCCGTGGAGTAAATGTCGATGGTCTGAAACGCGCTTTTTTCACTATGCAATCTGTCACGAATCTTGACCGAAAATGCCGTGCCGCTTTCCTCACAGATTTCCGTAAACCATGTTTTATCCAGAGACATGTTAAACTCCAGGCAATAAGGATAAAATGATGCGCATGTTTACACATTATCCAAACAAATTAAAGCCCTGGCCAAAACTGCGCAAAATATAGCCAGGCAGGAGACAGACGACAGCATGGGCTGGGACAGAGAAAAAAGCAGGCAGCTGTACCGGATTGCAAACTGGTCCGAGGGCTATTTCGATATCAACGCCAGCGGCCGCCTGGAATGCAGACCGGATAAAACCGGCACGGCCATCGACCTGTATGCACTGGCACAGGAACTCAAACACCGCGGCATCAATCCACCGGTGCTGGTCCGGTTCGAGGACTTGCTGAAACACAGAGTCGAACATCTGCAACAGGCGTTTGCTGCGGCGATGCAGGCGCACCGGTACCAGGGAAGCTACCTGCCCGTCTACCCGATCAAGGTCAATCAACAACGTGCGGTGGTGCAGAGCCTGGTCGGCCATCATCAAGCTGACATCGGCCTGGAATGCGGCAGCAAACCGGAACTGATCATCTGCCTGGCGGAATCGGCCGAGTCCGGCGTGATCGTCTGTAACGGCTACAAGGACCGCGAATACATACGCCTGGCGCTGCTTGCCGGCAGCCTGGGGCACAAGGTTTATATCGTGATCGAAAAACTCGATGAACTGGAACTCATTCACCACGAGTCCACTGCGCTGGGCATCACACCACTGCTCGGAGTCCGTGTACGCCTGGCTTCGCTCGGCGAGGGTAACTGGCAGAACACCGGCGGCGAAAAATCGAAATTCGGGCTGGCCGCAGGCGAGCTGATCACGCTGATGCAGCGTCTCAACCACTATGACCTGCTCGACAATCTCCAACTGCTGCACTACCACATGGGCTCACAGATCGCGAGCCTGGAACATTTCCGCCGTGGCGTCAGGGAAGCCAGCCAGATGATACTGGAACTGGAAAAACACGGCGTCACGATCCATACGCTCGATGTCGGCGGTGGCCTGGCCGTCGATTACGAAGGAACGGCGGACAAAGGGTATTTCTCGATGAATTACAAGCTGCAGGATTACGCCGAAGTCATCGTTGCCAGTGTCAAGCAGGTCTTCGACGCGGCTGGCAAACCGGAGCCGGATCTTATCACCGAAGCCGGCCGCGCGATGACTGCTCACCACTGTGCGCTGCTGGTCGAAGTGATCAATACCGAAAACCGCCCTGACCCCGAGTCCGGCCTGGACGATTACGAACTCACCCCACTGCACCGGGCACTGCAGCAATGCGTTACCGGCATGACCCTGGAAAACAGCGAGCGGCTGCTGGCAGAAGCAGAACAGTTGATGGACGACATACTCAGTGCTTTTTCGCTGGGCCAGATCGATCTGCAGCAGCGCGCGGCGGCGGACAGGCTGTATCTGCAGGTTTGCCACCGGGCCTATGGGCTGGTACAACAGATGCGTAACATCAAACATGACACCTATAATCATCTGAGCGAGTTGCTGGCAGACAAGTACTACTGTAATTTTTCGATTTTTCAGTCGATTCCCGATGTCTGGGGTATCGGCCAGGTGTTCCCGATCGTGCCACTGCACCGGCTGAACGAAAAACCGCAAAGGCGTGCATTGATCAAGGACCTGACTTGTGATTCCGATGGGCGTATCGACCGCTACCTGGACGCCGAGGGTGTCGATGGCGCGCTCTGGTTACACGAAAAACAACCAGCGCAGGAATACCTGCTAGGCGTGTTCCTGGTCGGAGCCTACCAGGAAATCCTTGGCGACATGCACAACCTGTTTGGCGATACACACTGCGTCGATATCGAACTGCAGGCTGACGGCCAGGCTGGGATCACCAACATCGAATGGGGGGACAAGGTGGAGGATGTGCTCAATATAATTCACTATGACACAGCGATGATAAAACAAAAACTTGCTGCCAAACTCGAACAGGCTGCTGCGGACGAGGACACCGGAAAACAGGTCCGCAACGCCTTGTACGCAAGCCTTGAAGGGTACACCTACCTGCTTCAGCTGCCACAGGCAGAGGCTCAACAGCCTTCGGGTCCCGACGATCTGCAACGACAGAAGACATCCGCATAACACACGCCGACAGGAAAACAGCCTATGCAACAGAATCTAAAAACGGGATTGATCGGCTTGGGTGCAATGGGCACGCCGATCGCTGCCAACCTCGCGGCCGCTGGCATGCTGCATCG
>JALUUZ010000021.1 GCA_027021095.1 Gammaproteobacteria bacterium | reverse complement strand
ATTGGTGCGCACCTCTGCCTGCGCGCTCCTCGGTCGCGAAAGCCACTCATGCCGCACCCTTGCTCCGTTTCGCTACGAACGGTGGTGAGAAATGCGGGCTGGCGGGCGTGTCATGTGGTGCGCACGGTGTCTGCGGTCTTCGGGGCGCTGTGCGGGCTGCGTTGTCATAGCGGCACGAAATTTCCTGTGTCCGGATCGAGGCGTAACAAGTCCCCGGAGACGATGTTATAGTGCCAGCCATGCAGTTGCAGCTTGTTTTGTTGCATACGATCGAGTATCCACGGAAAAGTTTTCAGGTTACGCAGCGAGATCTGGATTGCGTCCAGTTCGCAGGCCTGCGCCTGTTGGTCCACAGTATGGAAGTCCTTGTACGCCCGCTCACGGGCTTCGCTGGCGATGCTCATCCAGGAAGCGATAAACTTGTTTTCCTGCTGTGTTTCCTGGTTTTCGATCAGCGAGCGGATTCCGCCGCACTGGGAATGGCCTAATACAATAAGATGTTCGACTTCCAGGCCGCATACGGCAAACTCCAGCGCCGCACTGGTGCCATGCCAGACCCCTTCTCCCTCGCAAGGAGGGACCAGGTTGGCGACGTTGCGGATCACGAACAGGTCACCGGTGGTGCTGTCGGTGATCACGGCAGGATCGACGCGCGAGTCACAGCAGGCAATGACACCGACCTTGGGTGACTGTCCCGAATGGGCGAGTTCGACCAGCCGTTCGCGGTTTTCTTTGTAGTAACCATCGCGGAACCTGTGGTAGCCGGCGATGAGTTGATCGATGATATTCAATGTACTGCTCCTGGAGATTAGTCGATTCGCTGATAGTCGATACTGATGCGGTCGCCCGCCACCGGGCGGAAATGCTGGTCGGCGAACGCGACGTGATCGGGGTGTTCGCGGTAGCTGTCGATGACTGCCGGGTGGCAGAAACGGATCAGCCAGGCATAGCGATACTTGGTATTGTCACCGAGTGCCCGGCCGCAGATCACCTCGCGTACCCCGGGGATGGCACCGAGTACCCGCCGGCCTTCCGCCATCATCGTTTCTGCATCGGCCGCAGAAAGCCCGGTAGTATTATAGATGATCACATGATCGACCTGTGCCCAGTGTTTGCATTCAGCAAGTATTTCCGTGGCGCGATTATAACTTCCCAGCAGATTTATACAACGGCTGATTTGTGCAGCGACCTGCTTGTGTCCGCTGTCTGACGTATCGGACACGATAGGGCAGCCGGCTTTGACCACCCCGCAGGCGGCCAGCTGCCGGTAGCGTTCATCGTCGGCCTTTGCGTTTTGGCATACCGCCAGGGGCACGGGCAGTGCCTGGTGCAGTCGCGTCATTGTCTGCAGGCTGGTGCCGTCAGGAAGTACGAGGGAATCGATCCCGGTCTGTTCGACATAGTCTTTAAGCGTGCCGACGCTGTTTTCTTCATCCGCAAACGGCGCCGGACTGCCTTCGACAGGGATTCCGCACGCGTGCGCCATTTTGGTCACCGACCGTGTTGACGCGATGTTTTCGGTCAGCGTATGGTCCGGAAAGTCGATCATCAGGCTGTTACAGCCAAGCCGGATCGCTTGTACCGCTGTCTCGTAGTCTTTGCCGTGGCTCAGCTGTATTGCCACCGGTATTGGAGTGCGTTGCGCGGCGGCTTCGACGGCAGGCATCAACAACGCAAAATCCAGACCACTGGGGTGTGGTGCGCGCACGTTCAATACCAGTGGCGCATGACAGGACTCTGCAGCGTTCAGTACAGTGGGCAGGAATGCCAGGTCCTGGAGCTCGACAGCCGCTAGCGTATAACCGTTAGTCTGGGCATGCCGGAGCATGTCCCGCAGATCGATCAGCGCCATGCGTTCTCCTTTTATGCCGGGATGAAAGACGAACGTCTTCTGTCACGCAGCCGTGCCAGCCTGCGGCCGACGGTGCGCCCGGCCCGGTCGGCCGCACGATCGATAGCGACGAACATATCTGCTTCGGTATCTTCTATGACTACCTTGGGCAGATGGGGAATCACGATAACGATCTGGCAGCGTTTGTCGGTCCCGCCGCGGGGACCATTGATATCGGACAGTTGTACATCGATACGCTGTATATGCCGGTCCCGGCTGCTGAGCGCGAACCGCAGCCGCCGTTGTATATGGCGGCGCAGAGCGTCGGTTAGCGGGAAATGGCGTGCTTGGATAGTGATCTGCATACGTTGCTCCGGTGGCCGGCTGTCAAAGTGCTTGAAACACAGAATACACTTGTATTAATCTAAGAAAAATACGAATAATACTGTTATAATATTCGCATTTTACGAAGTCAAAGACAATGATCAACTATAAGCATCTGCACTATTTCTGGGTCGTGGCGAAAGAAGGGGGTATCGCCCGTGCCAGTGAGCGCCTGCACCTGACACCGCAGACGATCAGCGGGCAGATCAGTTTACTGGAAGATAACCTGAAAGAGCAGTTGTTTACCCGTGTCGGGCGCAACCTGGAACTGACCGAGGCCGGACGCCTGGTATTGAGTTATGCAGAGGAGATTTTTTCGTTGGGCGGTGAGTTGGAGGAAGTGGTGCGCAACCTGCCATCGACCAGGCCGATGGTGTTCAAGGTCGGTGTCGCAGACGTCGTCCCGAAATCGATCGCTTACCGCCTGCTGGCACCGGCACTGCGGTTGCCCGAGGCGGTGCGGATAGTCTGCCGCGAAGGGACACTCGATTCGCTGCTGGCTGAACTGGCGGTGCACCGTGTCGACTTGGTGATCGCAGACGGCCCCATCCCCCAGGAGGTCAGTGTACGCGGTTTCAATCACCCGCTTGGTGAATGCGGAATCAGTTTTTTTGCGACACCCGAACTGGCGCGTAAATACAAAAAAGATTTTCCACAGTGCCTCAATGGTGCGCCGTTATTGTTGCCGAGCGAGATGGCGATGGTGCAAAGCAGGCTTCTGCAGTGGTTCGACAGGTTGCATATCCACCCGCGCATCGTGGCTGAGTTCGATGACAGTGCACTGATGAAGGCATTTGGCCAGGCCGGCACCGGCATCTTTATCGCACCGACACCGATTGCCGCTGAAGTCAAGAAACAATACGGGGTCGTGGTGATCGGTGAGACAGAGGCGATACACGAGCAGTTCTACGCGATTTCCGTAGAGCGGAAAATTTCCCATCCCGCCGTGGCGGCGATCACCGAGACAGCACGTGAGTGGTTGTTGCGGGACGGTTCACGGCCAGGCAGACACAGGAAAAGCAGGAAAAAAGCATGACGAAACGCAATGGTACTTCTGACCGTGACGATGAGCAGGGTATTATCAATGCCCCATGGGAAAAGTCCTTCGACAGGATCCTGACCCCTTTTGAGATGTTCATCCACCGCCAGACTACTGGTGGCATGTTGTTGATGCTGATGGCAATCGTCGCACTGGTATTGGCCAACAGCGAGTTCGCAGGACTCTACCAGGCATGGATCAAGACACCTGTCAGCATCAGTGTCGGTGGCTGGGTGTTGGAAAAAACAGTGCAGCACTGGGTCAATGACGGCCTGATGGCCTTGTTTTTCTTCGTCGTCGGTCTGGAGCTGAAACGTGAGATCCTGGTGGGTGAGCTGGCGCTGCCGCGCCAGGCAGCACTGCCGATCTTTGCGGCAGTCGGCGGCATGGTCGTTCCAATTCTGATTTACCTGCTGTTCAATTTCAGCGGCGATGCCGTGCGTGGCTGGGGTATTCCGATGGCGACCGATATCGCATTCGCGATCGGTGCGCTGGTGCTTTTGGCACACCGTGTTCCCAAGGCATTGATCACCTTCCTGGTGGCGCTGGCGATCGTCGATGACCTCGGGGCGGTCTTGGTGATCGCGTTGTTTTATACCGAACAACTGGTATTACAGTCGCTCGTCGCCGCGGCCGTGATCCTGGCGCTGCTGGTGGTGTTCAACCTGGCCGGGATTCGGCAGCCGTTGCCGTATTTTCTGCTGGGGATATTGTTATGGCTTGCGCTGCTCAAGTCCGGTGTGCACGCTACGCTGGCCGGGGTGTTGACGGCATTCACGATTCCGGCAAGGCCGAAGTATGATCCGGCCCGTTTCAGCCAGCATGTCAAGGAACTGATGGCGCGCTTCGACGCAAACCACCGGCCTGGTAAAAATATCATGACCAATGTCGAGCTGCGTACCGTGGTACAGGCGTTGGAAAACAGCGTGCATAAAGTTGGCACACCGCTGCAGCGACTGGAACACAGCATGCATATGCCGGTGGCCTTCCTGGTGATTCCGGCTTTTGCCTTTATCAATGCAGGCATCCCGATCGAGTTCGCGAGTATGCAGGCAACACTGACCAATCCGGTCACGTTGGGTGTGATGCTCGGCCTGGTGCTTGGAAAATTCATCGGCATCACCGCTGCGTGTTGGCTTGCGCTGCGGCTGGGCATCGGCCAGCTTCCGGCGCATACACGTTTCAGCCAGATCGCCGGGGTGGCACTGCTGGCCGGTATTGGTTTTACCATGGCGATCTTTATCGCCGAACTAGGGTTTAGCGGACAGCCGCAACACCTGTTGATGGCAAAGACAGGGATCCTGGTTGCCTCGGTGCTGGCAGGTGTCGCGGGTTTTGTCTGGCTGTGGAGGGCCTAGCCCGCATTTCTCACCACCCTTCTACTGCGACGGCGCCATGGCACGCCCTGGCTGGCTTTCGCTCGGTCGGCGTGCTCGACATAGTGTCGACTATG
>JALUUZ010000020.1 GCA_027021095.1 Gammaproteobacteria bacterium | reverse complement strand
CAGGAGGGCAAGTCGTTGAGCGGTCAGCGTATCAAGGTGGCGACCAAGTATGTCAAGACCGCGCGCAGCCACTTTGCGACGAAGGGACAACAGGCCGAAATCATCAAGCTCTATGGGTCGATGGAGCTGGCGCCGATCGCCGGGTTGGCCGATTGTATCGTCGACCTGGTGGATACCGGCAGTACGCTGAAGGCTAATGGCCTGGCGCCGGTAGAGCATATCGCCGATATCAGTTCGCGCCTGGTGGTCAACAAGGCGTCGATGAAATTGCAGTCGGCACGGATCAAGGAATTTATCCGGCAAATCGAAAATGCAGTGGCAGCTTAGCAGGCACGAAATCGCTGGGGGTAAAAACGCGTGAAGATGAGAACACTGGACAGCCGGGATGCCGAGTTCTGGCAGCAGCTGGAGACACTGATCCGTTGGGATTCACTGTCAGACACGGAGGTCAGTGGGGTGGTGGATGAGATTATCCGCAGGGTACGCTCACAGGGCGATGCGGCAGTGCTGGAGTACACCAATCGTTTCGATCGGCGGCATGCGGACTCGATCGACGACCTGCTGATCGAGGACTGTACGGCGACGGGTCCGTTGGCCCGTTACCTGGACCAGGTCAGCGCGCAGCAGCGCCAGGCATTGGAACTGGCGGCTGAGCGGATACGTGCCTATGCGGAGCATCAGAAGCTCGAGTCCTGGTCGTTTACCGAGGCCGATGGCACCGTGCTCGGCCAGCAGGTAACACCGCTGGATCGTGTCGGTGTCTATGTTCCCGGGGGGAAAGCCGCCTACCCGTCATCAGTCTTGATGAATACCATTCCCGCCAGGGTGGCAGGGGTTGGCGAGATCGTGATGGTCGTTCCGGCACCCGGAGGCGAGCTCAACCCCTTGGTCATGGCCGCGGCGGTGATCGCCGGTGTCGACCGGATTTTCCAGATCGGTGGTGCGCAGGCGGTCGCTGCACTGGCTTATGGTACCGCCAGCATACCGCGTGTCGATAAGATCGTCGGGCCGGGCAATATCTACGTCGCCACTGCGAAAAAAGCGGTATTCGGTGCTACTGGGATCGACATGGTCGCCGGACCGTCCGAGATACTGATTCTGTGTGACGGGCAGACCGATCCAGACTGGATCGCGATGGATTTGTTCTCGCAGGCGGAGCACGATGAAGATGCGCAGGCGATCCTGGTGTCCGACGATGGTGACTACCTGGATCGGGTCAACAGCAGTATCGACAAGTTGCTGCCGCAGATGGAGCGTGCGGAGATTATCCGCGCCTCGTTGTCTGCACGAGGAGCATTCGTCCTGGTGCAGGATATGCAACAGGCGGTCGAGGTCGCGAACTTTATCGCACCGGAACACCTGGAGCTGTCGGTGGCCGATCCGCAGGCCTTGCTGGCCGGGATCAAGCACGCCGGCGCGGTGTTCCTGGGCCGGCATACCGCTGAGGCCTTGGGTGACTATTGCGCCGGGCCGAACCATGTATTGCCGACCTCACAGACAGCACGTTTTTCCTCTCCGCTGGGGGTCTATGATTTCCAGAAGCGCACCAGCCTGATTCACTGCTCCGCGGCCGGCGCCTCGACCCTGGGGCAGACGGCATCGGTCCTGGCGCATGGCGAAGGATTTACCGCGCATGCCCGTTCGGCTGAAAACCGTATCAAGGCGGATGCGCAGTAGGGCTGCCGGTGTGTCGATGAAAACCCCCGTCCGTCCCGAAATCCAGGCGCTTTCAGCCTATCATGTGGCTGAGGCAGACGGCATGGTCAAGCTCGACGCGATGGAGAACCCCTATGCCTGGCCGGCATGCCTGCCTGAAGCGCTGCAGCAGCAGTGGCTCGAGGTGTTGCGCCAGGCCCGGCTCAACCGCTATCCGGACCCCCACGCAAAGCGCCTGGCCGCCACGATCCGCGATGTCTTTGCGGTGCCGGCTGCCAGTGATATCGTGCTTGGTAACGGCTCCGATGAATTGATCCACCTGCTGATCACAGCGGTCGCTGCTCCCGATGCGGTGGTGCTTTCGGTGGCGCCGGGTTTCGTCATGTACCCGATGATCGCGCTCTTTAACCGGGTGAAGTATGTCGCTGTGCCGCTGCTTGCCGAAGATTTTTCACTCGACATGGCGGCGATGCGTGAGGCCATCGAGCAGTATCAGCCCAAGGTGGTTTTCCTGGCCTATCCGAACAATCCAACCGGTAACCTGTTTGCGAGACAGCAGGTCGAGGAGATCATCGACCGTGCACCAGGCTGGGTCGTGATCGACGAGGCGTATGCCGCGTTTGCGGCAGACAGCTTTCTGTCCAGGTTGCGTGAATTTCCGAACCTGTTGGTGATGCGTACCTTGTCGAAAATGGGCCTGGCGGGATTGCGGCTTGGTTACCTGTGTGCGGCGCCGGAGCTGGTGAGCGAACTCGATAAGATCAGGCTGCCTTACAATATCAATTCCCTGACCCAGCTGAGTGCGGAGTTTGCATTGGCGCACAGGGAGATACTCGATCAACAGGCCTCGGCCTTGTGCCGGCAGCGGCAGCAAATGATGGAGCGCCTGCAGGATATGCCCGGGCTGCAGGTATTTCCCAGCCAGGCTAATTTTATCCTGTTTCGCACGCAGCACAAGGATGCCAGTGGTGTGTTTGCCGCGCTCAAGCAGTCGGGTGTCTTGATCAAGGATTTATCCGCCACCACCGAGTCACTCAAGGGTTGCCTGCGCGTGACCATCGGCCTGGCTGATGAGAATGAGAAATTTCTGGCGGCGCTTGAGATGGCGCTTGGTTGAGAATTTGGTGCGTTATACGCACCAACACGACGATAAATTGAATCGCATCACGTGGCGATCCTTTTACCCATGGTTCTTCCATACCGCGTCAAGCGGGATCATGGATAATCGGGGTAGTTGTCGCGGTACGGGCGGCGGTAGCCCGGTGGCCTGTTATCGTCCCGGTGCGGATCGTAGTCACGACGCCGGGGTATCCCTTCCGGTTGGCGGTACAGTTGCCGTCGTGGCGGACTGATGATTTTCGGTTGCTGTGCCACGGTGGTCTTTGTGGTGATGACTTTTCCATCGCGTATCACTGACAGCGAAATGCTGGTCCCGGGCTTGAGGTTGCCGATGATATTGATGAAGTGGCGTGAGTTCTTGATCTTCTGGTTATCGACACCGATGATCACATCGCGGCGTAATAGCCCGGCTTTTTGCGCCGGGCTGTTTTGTAGCAGGCCGACCACCATGACACCGGCTACGGACTTCAGCCGCAGAATCGACGCGATCCGCCGGTTGACTGGAATCACGCTGACTCCAAGCCAGCCGCGTACCACACGGCCGTGTTTGATCAGGCTGTTGAGCACCCGTTTGGCGATGCTTACCGGGATCGCGAAACCGATTCCCTGTGACCCGCCGGACTTGGTAAAGATCGCGGTATTGATGCCGATCAACTGGCCGGTGGCGGTGATCAGTGCGCCGCCGGAGTTTCCGGGATTGATGGCCGCATCCGTCTGAATAAAGTTGCCGTACGTGGTCAATCCGACGCGATCGCGCTTCTTGGCGCTGATGATGCCCTGTGTGACTGTCTGGCCGACACCGTAAGGGTTGCCGATTGCAAGTACGACGTCACCTACCTGGAGCTTGTCCGAGTCTCCAAACTGGATTACCGGCAGGTTCTTCAGTTCGATTTTCAGCACTGCCAGGTCCGTGCCGGGATCACTGCCGACGAGCTTGGCCAGCGTGCTGCGGCCATCATGCAGCAAGACCTGAATCTTGTCCGCACCTTTGACCACATGATTGTTTGTCAGGATATAGCCCTTGGCGCTGACAATGACTCCTGATCCCAGGCTCTTGGCTTTGTATTTGGGTTTGACCGGGTTGACATATCTGCGGTTGTAGCTGTGCAAGGGGTCGTAGTAGCCATAAGGGATCTGCATGACCTGCTTGGCGGTGTAGATGTTGACGACCGCGGGAGCGGCGAGTTTCACTGCGTTGGCGTAGGAATAAACGCCGGTGTGCGCAGTAGGTTGCGGTTGTCCTTGATCCGGTTCTTTCCCGGCATCCGGTGTGGCGGCAGGCTTGACCACGGTATTGGAAACCGGCTGTGTGACCGTGTCCGGACGTGTGGGTGGTTGCTGGCCGGCGCGCTGCAGCAGGTCTGGCTTAATCAGGATGATCACAAAGCCGATTGCCAGGCCGAGAGTGATAAACTGGAAGACGAATTTGATGTTGTTCATAAGCTGTTTGGCCTGCACCGGTGATTGAGAAGACAGTTGGTATTGTGATCGTGAGTTGAAATCATGATTTCAATTACCTGCATTTATTCTCACATAATAATTGGTAATGCTTTGGGACGCAAACAGCTTGAGTGTCGTAGTGATTGATTCGATTTTAAAGATTACCATAAAAGTCAGTCTTTATAGTATGTGAAAATGTATTCATATTCTGATAGAATCACCCCCGCCGTCAGGTTCTAAAGCGGTTGATCGGGGACAGGCGGTCGATTTCCAGTTTGTTGATTTGTAGCATAATTATCAGGAGACACCTCATGAGCGACGAGGGCGTAGATTTAAAGCGGCGTCGGTTTCTGACCGGCTCGACTGCAGCGGTGGGTGCGGTCGGTGTTGGCGCGATGGCTTGGTTTTTTGTCAAGTACATGTCGAAGAGCAACAAGGCAGAGGCGCTTGGCGCACCGGTGGATGTGGATATAAGCAAATTGCAGCCGGGCCAGAC
>JALUUZ010000019.1 GCA_027021095.1 Gammaproteobacteria bacterium | reverse complement strand
CCCCTTTTTTGTCAGTACAGCGTCACAGGCTGTAGGGTGCACGGTTTTCTGCCGCTGGATTGTGGCGGGTAGACAATCCTGTTACCTTCAAAAATCGTATTCATTCAACGTGGAGAAAAGTACTATGAAAAATACTAAAACTGTATTGGCATTGGCGCTGGCGGGATTGATTTCAGTCAGCAACGCGGTCTTGGCGGGAGGGTTTATGCCGGCCGACGCGGTAACCAAGCTGTTCAGCGGCAAAACAGCCAACGGTCAGCACCTGAAAAAGGGCTTCAGCTACAAAGTCTACTTCAACGCCAACGGAAAGTTCGTGCAGGCACGTAATGATGGTTCGCGTCTAGTCGGTACCTGGCGCGTCAAGGGCAATGGTGCGCACTGTATCCAGTTCAGTCACAAGAACCGTGAATTCTGCCGTAAAGTCCGCGATGATGGCAACGGTACCTATATCAAGGTCAAGAAAAAAGGCTTTGGTAAAAAAGTCGATGTCGTCAAACTGTGGAATTTCGTTCCCGGAGATAAAACCAAGTAAGAACGACTCCTCCAATGATTGGGCGGGGCATGATGTCCCGCCTTTTTTTTGCAGCGATAAACCTGCGCTGCTTTGCCTTTCTTTTCTTTTCTTAGACACTTGGCCGCTTATGCTTATCCACCAAGCGACATAGATATGTCGTGACACGACAATATAGGCCCACTGTACGACAGAAAAATACTGTAAATATCTTGATTTCGTTTAAATATATGAAGAATAATTGTCGATGTGCGACACAATGAATACATTGAGCGTGGTACGTCTAGCCAGAGAATCACTTTGCGTATCGCGAATCATATTATCACAACTTGAGAAACCCGGAGGTATGCTGTGTACAAAACAATACCCAACACATTGGTACTGCTGGCACTCGGTCTCTTGCTTAGCGGCTGCCTGGTTTCAAAGCCTGTGCTGGTCAAGGACCAGCGTAACGCCGGTCATCGTCCTCTGGCGCTGGTCGTAGACAGGCACAGGCCGGTGATCCTGGTTCCGGTCAAGGCCGACTATATCAATGCCCTAAACAACGAGAAGGTGCAATGGAAAAACTATCAGACCGAAGCGGTCGTTGCCGCAATCAACAACACGGCGCGACAGCTGTTGAGTCGCCAGGGGTACCAAGTGTCACCCGTCCCTGACAGCACGTTGACACACTTGGCGCAAACGTTGTTTCGCAGCCGGTTGAAGCCTGGAGCGACACAGGCCATTCAGGCAACCTGTGCAACGGATCCGCGTGCGGTGGTTCTCGCCCACTACTTGTTGGTAAAGATCGCTGGCAAAGGCACATGGAACGCTAACACCGGGGCATTGACGCCGAATGCCAATACCACCCTGCTGCGAGCCATCGTATTGGATTGCCAGACTCACCTGCCGGTGTGGCGTAACGAGGTCTTTTTCAGGAAAGTTCCCATCGTGCCGGCAAAATCGAAAGAAAAAAATCCAGGCAATATCGTCAACGCAGTGCATTTACTGTATACAAACCAAACAGGAGGCAAGCAATGACCAAGCGAAACATGATTAAACTGGGGCTGATCTACGGGATTACAGCGCTGTTAGTGGCATGCGGGCCGAAGCCGGTGAAGCCATTGAAGATGGATCCACACTATCAGGTTTTCGATTTCAAACAGCTTGGTATTTTACCGATACTCGACGCACGTAAAGACCGCAAAGTGAACTACGAGTTCGACAAGAAGCTGAAGCGGTCGATCATCCGCCTGTTCGGCAAACAAAAAGCCTACAAACTGAAGTTCGAACAAGGCTATGGTTTGCACCGTGCAATCAACCCGGATGACCTGTCGAGCCCTGATCCTGAGTGGGTACGGCGGCTTGCGCCAGATGGCGGGGCGAGGTTTCAACTGTTATTTGTGATTGAAGACCTGCAAAGCAGGCTGACGTTCGGGTCGGTGGGCTCGGCGGAGGTCTCCTCATACCTGTTCGACACCAAAGAGGGAAGGCTGGTCTGGTTTCACAAAGGCGTTGGGAAGGCTGGCCAAGGTGGATTGATTGGCATGGCGATGAAAGGGGCGATGGCCGGTATGGCATTGCAGGGCGCGCTCTGGCGGTTGGCGCTGGCCTTTCCTAAACAAGGCGAGGCACCCGTGCACTGATGGTGGTCAGGCTGCATTGCTCGTCACGCTCCTGCTGCAATTAACAGTGGTGAGTAATGTGATCTGGGCGCGGCTTGGGCGGAGCACTTTGTTCCGCCCTTTTTTCCTGTCACGCCGATTCTGTGCTTGCTTAGGTGGGGTTGTGCATCTTGTCATTTCACGCCATGGTAGACTCATAAAGACAATACGTGATCAATTATTGCTTGAGAATTTTAAAAATTATCGTAAAACTATGTAAATATATGTCCTGTAAAGACAGCTATTTGGGGCTGACGCAACCCTGCTTGTAAAGAGCATCTCCAGAGAAGATCGCATGACAGCACATACCGCCCGATCTTCTCCAGAAAAAGAACAGGAGAGCAAGGCATGGATTATCTACTGCATTGGATTTCAGTCATCGGCCGCTTGTTTGCGAATGTATACCGTGTGATGCGGAACTGGGTACGCCTAAAGCCCTTAATGACCGGCACAGGTGAGTTGCCCGAGGTTGCGCGGGAAGCGCCTCCCGGCTTAGACGAATTTGCAGCGGGCAGCACCTGGAAAGGCGCCACGCTTTCTGCGGCCTTTACACCAAACGATCTCGGTGAGAAGACGCTGTGCGATGATCCACGCCTGTTCCGGCTGCAGCAGGCGGTGCTGCGGCGGCTGCTTAAGGAGATCGGCCAGTGGTACATACCGCGCCGAGTCTGCCACAGCCTGCGGAAGCACGATGCGTTTACAACGCTGAAACTGTTTCTTTCCATGCTGGGTCTCAGCTACAACGCGCTCTCTTCAGTTAAGCACCAAAATGTGCTGTTTGGTGAGTACTTGCAGTTGCTGCTCGAAGTCGATCAGTTGTGCAGTGAGACCGGCCTCAATGACGAACTGATGTATAAGGCGCTGGCGACTCAGGGAAAGGACAAGGCCAGGGCCGTCGACCAACAACTGGAGCACTACAGGAGTGCAAAGGTGTTGTTCGATCTCGTCGAAAAAGACAAAGCAGGCAGCGGTGACGTGACCGATTTTGACGGCTATAAACGCCTGCGTGAGCGAATCTCTGAAGGATTTGTTACCGGAGAAATCCTGCGGCCTGACGTGCTAACCCAATGCCTGGACGGTGTAAAGCAGTGGCGCCTCAGGAAAACCCGCTTCAACCAGCTGGAGGACAAGTTCCTTCGTATCGCAGCCGAGTTGCGTAAGATCGAGCTGGGCGCAAAGATGCGCAAGACGGTAAAGCGTCTTGGCAATGACTTTGAGGGATTGCGGCAAAAGGCGGCCAAGGCAGGCCGGTACGCTGAGGTGGACAGCTTGAGCAAAAGGCTCGATCGGGTGCTCGCATCATTGTGGGCGGTGGTCGAAGCAGTGCTGGCCGGCGATGCCGGGGAATCTGATGACGAAGCGCCATCGCCGGAACAGGCGCAACATGCAGCGTGCCTGGGGCTGACCGGCGTCGGGCGTTTGTGCCGTGACAAAGTGATCGAATACTACCGTCGGGCCGTGAGCAGGTGGCATCCGGACCGCAATCCTGACAACAAGGCGGAGGCAGAAGCCAGGACAAAGGCAATCCATAAGGCGAAAGACTACTTTATCGGCAAATTTGAACGGAACGAGGAGGTGGTGGTATGAGCGACAAGAAAAATCGTGATCTGGCATTGGCGGCAGAGAGGCTCAAGGGCCTCAGTAACGAACTGGCCGGGCTGGGGATAGAAAAGGTCACCTATGAGCAGGTCGAACAGCAATACGGAAACCGGGTCAGTTGCAATGCCCTGGGCCTGTTCGACGCTACCGGTTCGATGGAACCGCTGTGGCAGAACACACGTGACAGGCTGCAACAGATCGTGGAACGGCTGGTCCGCCTGGACGTCGACTTCCGGTTTCAGTGGATCGCATACCGTGACTATTCAGAAGGCGATCGGATCATCGAAAAAAGCGGCTGGTCGTCTGAGGCTCAGCCGCTGCAGCGATTCCTGGACCAGGTGTCCTGTTTTGGTGGCTATGGCGAACAATACCCGGACCTGGAGGAGGCGGTCGAACGTGGGCTGTCAGAAGCAGCGGCTGACGAAGAGGCCGACGTGGTGTTGCTGATTGGTGACGAGCCGCCGCATCGTGAGCGCGATTGGCACCAGCAGGCCGAACGGCTGGCGCAACTGCAAAGACGAGTGCATTGCTTCGTGGTCGGCCGCGGCCGGCACACCTTTAAGGTGTTTTCAGAGATCGCGAAGATCACCGGCGGGACATGTAATTACCTCGATGATTTCGACGCGCTGATCGATGTGATCGTCATGTCGGTATTGGCCGAGGCCGGAGAAGGAAGCGAAGCCAGGCTGAATGCCTACGAGCAAACGTTTCGGCTCAGTCACGAGGGTAAGAAGCTCAAGCAGGATTTGCTGCGGTTGCAGAAACTTTGAAGGCAACAAAGATGACAACAGAGACATGAGGGGTAAAGTGATGTCGAAAACCATGTATGGAAAAACCAATAGCGATAGATTGTTCGTGCTTTTATATTACGCCGGGCTCACCCTGGCAACCGCAATTGCTGTGTCAAGTGCGCAGAAACAGCTGTTTGCAGGCCGGGTCTATTTCGCCGACTACTCAGAACACATCTTCGCC
>JALUUZ010000018.1 GCA_027021095.1 Gammaproteobacteria bacterium | reverse complement strand
TGCAATCTATCAGCCTCGAGGCGCCCAGATCGAGCCGGTGCTGATCAGCTGTACAGCGGAACCCGACACCCACAGCGATGTACTGTTGAACCTGACCAACGAGGTACCGAGTTTCTTCAGCCGGTTTCAGCGTGTCGCCGAAATCGTCAGCCAGCAGGAACAACAAAAACAGGCCGCACGCCAACGTTACAAGTTTTATCGAGACCAGGGTTACCAGATCGTGACCCACGAAATCTGACGCCTGCCTCCAGCTGTAAAAATTTCCTCCATTCGACGCCTGGAAACGGTATAATAAAGCGCTGTAATTCAAACAAGAACAGCACGTTGACGACGATGGAAAAGACCTACGACCCTGACGCAATCGAACAAACCTGGTACCGGTTCTGGGAAACACACGGCTATTTTGCACCTGCCGACACCGGCAAGGCCAAAACCCGGCCCTACTGCATCATGATCCCGCCGCCCAACGTGACCGGCACACTGCATATGGGGCATGCCTTCCAGGATACGATCATGGACACGCTGATCCGCTACCACCGGATGAAAGGCAGCAAGACCCTGTGGCAGGCGGGCACCGACCACGCCGGGATCGCAACCCAGATGGTCGTCGAACGCCAGTTGCAGCAACAAGGCCTCTCGCGCCATGATCTTGGGCGCGAAGCATTCATCGACAAGGTCTGGGAGTGGAAAAAACAGTCCGGCAACACCATCACCCGGCAGCTGCGCCGGATGGGCGCCTCGCTGGACTGGTCCCATGAACGCTTCACGATGGACGAGGGCCTGAGCGACGCGGTCCGGGAAGTCTTCGTCCGCCTGTACGACGAGGGGCTGATCTACCGCGGCAAACGACTGGTCAATTGGGACCCGGTACTGCATACCGCGGTCTCCGACCTGGAAGTCGTCTCGCAGGAGGAAAACGGCCATCTCTGGCATATGCGCTATCCACTGGCCGATGGCAGCGGCCACTTGGTCGTAGCCACTACCCGCCCGGAAACCATGCTTGGTGACACCGCCGTTGCGGTACATCCGGAAGACGCGCGTTACCGGCACCTGGTCGGCAAGCAGGTCCGCCTGCCGCTGACAGAGCGTGAGATTCCAGTCATTGCCGACGACTATGTCGACCAGGACTTCGGTACCGGCTGTGTCAAGATCACCCCGGCGCATGATTTCAACGATTATGAAATGGGCTTGCGCCACCAGCTGCCGATGATCAACATCTTTACCGTGGATGCGTCGATCAACGACCAGGCCCCGCAGAAATACCGCGGCCTGGACCGTTTCGACGCACGCCGACTGATCGTCGAGGATCTGCAGTCGCAGGGGCTGCTCGAGAAAATCGAATCCCACAAACTGATGGTGCCACGCGGCGACCGCAGCCATACCGTCGTCGAACCCTACCTGACCGACCAATGGTTCGTAAAAATCGAACCCCTGGCACGGCCCGCGATCGAGGCAGTCGAGACAGGCGCGATCAAATTCGTTCCGGACAACTGGAAAAACACCTATTTCGACTGGATGCGCAAGATCCAGGACTGGTGCATCAGCCGCCAGATCTGGTGGGGACACCGTATCCCGGCCTGGTACGATGACGCCGGCAATCTCTATGTCGCCCGCAGTGAACA
Organism: Gammaproteobacteria bacterium; assembly: GCA_027021095.1. Classification (GTDB taxonomy): domain Bacteria; phylum Pseudomonadota; class Gammaproteobacteria; order SZUA-21; family SZUA-21; genus SZUA-21. The sequence goes on along the minus strand of JALUUZ010000018.1, from coordinate 3,119 downwards.
GGAGGCCAGGGACAAGTACGGGCTCGACGCCGGAGTAGCCCTGACCCAGGATCAGGATGTACTCGACACCTGGTTTTCCTCCGCGCTGTGGCCTTTTTCGACTTTGGGCTGGCCTGAGCAGACTCAGCGCCTCAACGAATTCTACCCGACCAGCCTGCTGGTCACCGGCTTTGACATCATCTTTTTCTGGGTCGCGCGGATGATCATGATGGGCTTGAAATTCACCGGCCAGGTGCCGTTTCACCAGGTCTATATCCACGGCCTGGTGCGTGACTCACATGGTAACAAGATGTCCAAGTCGAAGGGCAATGTGCTCGATCCTGTCGACCTGATCGACGGCATCGAACTCGATGCACTGGTCGAAAAGAGAACCACCGGCCTGATGCAGCCGGAAATGGCCCCCGACATCGAAAAAATCACCCGCAAGGAGTTCCCGCAAGGCATCCCGGCCTACGGCACCGACGCGTTGCGTTTTACGTTCGCCGCGATGGCCACGACCGGGCGGGACATCAATTTCAATATCAAGCGCGTCGAGGGCTACCGCAACTTCTGCAACAAACTGTGGAACGCGGCACGCTACGTATTGATGAACACAGAAGACCGGGACTGCGGGCAAAACAACCTGGATGAATACCAGCTCTGCAGCGCAGACCAATGGATCATCTCGCGTCTGCAGCAAACCGAAGCCGCGGTGGAAAAATACTTCAACAGTTACCGCCTGGACCTGGCGGCACAGGCCATCTACGAGTTCACCTGGAACGAATATTGTGACTGGTATCTTGAATTCACTAAACCCGTCCTGAACGACACGCAGGCGTCCGCCGCGCAGCTGCGCGGCACACGTAAAACGCTGGTCAGGGTGCTGGAAGCACTGTTGCGCCTGGCCCACCCGATCATTCCGTTCATCACTGAAGAAATCTGGCAGCGAGTCGCGCCGGTCGCCGGCATTCACGGCGAAACCATTATGACACAGCCTTTCCCGGTACCGGACCAGAAAAAGATCAACCTGCAGGCGGTCGACGAAATTCAATGGGTGATGGAATTCATTCTCGGCGTCCGCAAGATACGCAGCGGCCAGAACATCGATCCCAGAAAGAAAATGACCGTACTGCTGGCCAACGGAGACCGGCAGGACCGGGCACGCAGTGAACGCAACCGGCACTACCTGCTGTCGGTAGGCCACATCGAATCGATCGACTGGCTCGACGACGAGGCCGACGCACCGGAATCAGCCACTGCGCTGGTGGGTGAAATGAAAATCCTGATCCCGATGCAGGGACTGATCGATAAAGAGGAAGAGATCAAACGCCTGGCACGCGAGATCGGCAAAAAACAGGATGAACACAAACGCCTGCAGAACAAGCTCAACAACGCCAACTTCGTACAACATGCACCGGCTTTCGTCGTTGAAAAGGAGCGCGGCAAACTGAGCGATGTCCAGACCGCACTAGGACAACTACAACGACAACTGGAAAAAATACAACGCCTGTAGTGTCTGCTGCATGTGCCAACGCAGCGGTCACCCTGGTGCGTCTCAGCCCGCCAGCGACATCGCAAACTTTACCAGGGTAACCAGAAGCAGGATAAAAACCGCCACGCCGATCAGTCCGGCGACGATAAAATGAATCGGTTTGCCATGACTGAAATCGCGCTCACGGTTCTTGCTGCTTTGGATGCCGATCATCGCTGACAGTACGCTTTTGATGACGGTAAAAAAAGTGACCTGGCGCGCACCGTTTTCATTTTCAGAGGAAGAATTCTTTGACATAACCGTCCTGCCATACAATTTCCACATGCCATTGTACCACCAGTCCGTATATCTCACCACCATTCGCAGGCAAGGGTGCGTTGTACGCACCGCCACCACGACCAAACCCCTTCAAACAGCCCTTTTCGCTACCGACGCCGATAACCAGAAGGCAAACAGCGCGCCGAGCGCGACCGTGCCGCCGACGGCCTGCAACACCAGCGGATAGGAGAAATACAACAGCCCGAATACGATGACCGTAGTCAGGTTGCTGATCCAGACCGCAAGGTAGTCGCGCCGGTGCTCCTCGGCAGAGGTATCACGGATAAAAAACAACGCATAGTCGATCCCGACCCCGACTACGAGCAACAGCGAAACCAGGTGAAAGATATTCAGCTTGACCCCGGCCAGCGCCCAGGCTCCGACAGTCAGCAGCAAAGCCGCGATGATAGGCAAAACCACCCGCAGCAGCTTAGGCAGCGACTTCAACCCGGTCCAGAGTATCAACAGGATAACCAAAGAACCCCACCCCAGCCACTGCATGGCTTCGCGTGCATACACCGCTAGTGCCTGCGAACTCTCGGCCTTGATATCCATCAAGCGAACGTTGCGCATGCCAGCTTGTCTGCGCAGCGCCGCGACCCTGTGTTGCAGCGCGCCGATATCCTTGACCCCGGTCAACGGGACCAGCGCCAGCCATCCCTGGGGATGCTGCTGCAACAAGATCTTGAGCTTCAATCCAATCGGTGAGCGCAATGCCTGCCTGTAATCCAAGAGGCGGCCATGCTTGATCTTGGCGGCGCCACGGAAAAACGGCTCGAAGCTCTGAATACGAAATTCCGTCCCTTGTGCAGCCTGTGCGAAACTGCGCCGCAGCACGGCCGGGTCCGGAATCATCTGCCGGCGCAGGCGTTGTGTCTTCCGGCTTGGCAGGTAGTGTGCCGCCATGTCGAAACCGCCGAGAATGCCGTCACTGACAAGGCCGCGCAAGACCGGCTCCAGCGCCTCCGAGCTTTGCAGCAGAGACTCGAGTGTACCGCTGCTGACCGTCAACAGGTAGCGTGTATTCGAGGCACCGACCAGGTCACGCAGGCGCCTGTCGTTGCTCAGCTGTTGCTGCGACAACGGCGTCAGTTTCTTGATATCGTGGTCAGTCAGTTCAGGCTGCCGCCACAGAAAAACCACCGTGGCGGCGACAAGCACGGCCGCCGCCAGCCTGGACCGGGAAGCCAGTGCGACGATCGCACTCGAAAACCGTTCCAGCCCCGCCGACACATCGAAACTGAACGCCGGGCTGACCAGGTAAGGCAGCAGCCAGCGCGTCACCAGTGCACCTGTGATCAACCCTGACACCGCAAAAACCGCCAGCTGA
>JALUUZ010000017.1 GCA_027021095.1 Gammaproteobacteria bacterium | reverse complement strand
TTTTATTATCCTGATTGTCATGCTGTTGCCCGTTTCCCGGCCCGCCGCCAGCTTTTTCCTGCCGTAACACAAAAAGCCAAATGACGAATTTGGCTTTTTGAAACCCTGCACGGCCCGTCCCTGGGTCGTCAGCGTCTATCTTTGTGTGATGCTCAGCACCACGGTCGACACACTTACTTGTTGTCTTCCTTGACCTCTTCAAACTCGGCGTCGACAACGTCATCGTCCTGCTTGGCGCCGGTCTTGCCCGCCTCCGGTGCCGCCTTGGCCTGCTCACCGCCCTTGTCCTGGTACAGGCGCTCGGCAAACTTAGCCGACTTTTCCGCCAGGGCGCTGGTCTTGGCCTCGATCTCCGCCTTGTCATCGGATTCCATCGCCTTCTTGAGCGCATCGATCGCCGCTTCGGCTTCCTTGCGCTCATCGTCGGTGACCTTGTCACCCAGGTCGGACATCGACTTGGTCACTGCATGAATCATCGCATCGGCCTGGTTGCGTACTGAAACCAGTTCGTGAAACTTGCGGTCCTCGTCCGCATGGTCTTCTGCATCCTTGACCATCTTTTCGATTTCCTCTTCAGACAGTCCGCTGGAAGCCTTGATCACGATCTTCTGCTCGTTACCGGTCGCCTTGTCCTTGGCCGAGACATTCAAGATACCATTGGCATCGATATCGAACGACACCTCGATCTGCGGCACCCCACGCGGTGCGGGCGGGATATCGGTCAGGTCGAAGCGGCCAAGCGACTTGTTCGCCGCCGCCTGCTCACGCTCACCCTGTAACACATGGACAGTCACCGCGGTCTGGTTGTCGTCCGCCGTGGAAAACGTCTGGCTCGCATTGGTCGGGATCGTCGTGTTTTTCTCGATCAGCTTGGTCATCACCCCGCCGAGTGTTTCGATACCCAGTGACAAAGGCGTAACATCGAGCAGCAACACATCCTTGACATCGCCGGCCAGCACACCGCCCTGGATCGCCGCACCCACGGCCACCGCCTCGTCCGGGTTGACGTCCTTGCGCGGCTCTCTGCCAAAGAAATCCTTGACCGCTTCCTGTACTTTCGGCATCCGGGTCTGGCCGCCGACCAGGATCACATCGCTGATCTCGCTGGCTGAAAGGCCTGCGTCCTTGAGCGCAATCTTGCACGGCTCCAGCGAACGATCGATCAGGTCCTCGACCAGGGATTCCAGCTTGGCCCGGGTGATCTTTATATTAAGATGCTTCGGCCCGTTCTGGTCAGCGGTGATATACGGCAGATTGATGTCTGTCTGCTGTGCAGACGACAGCTCGATCTTGGCTTTCTCGGCCGCTTCCTTGAGCCGCTGCAGCGCCAACGGATCGTTGCGCAGGTCCACACCCTGTTCAGACTTGAACGTATCGACCAGGTAGTCGATCAGGCGCTGATCGAAGTCCTCGCCGCCAAGGAAGGTATCCCCGTTGGTGGACAAGACCTCGATCTGGTGCTCGCCGTCGATCTCGGCGATCTCGATGATCGAGATATCGAAGGTGCCTCCACCGAGGTCATACACCGCGATCTTGCTGTCTCCTTGTTTCTTGTCCAGCCCAAAGGCAAGTGCCGCCGCGGTCGGCTCGTTGATGATACGCTTGACATCCAGCCCGGCGATCCTGCCCGCATCCTTGGTGGCCTGGCGCTGTGAGTCGTTGAAATAAGCCGGTACGGTAATCACTGCTTCGGTCACGGTTTCCCCGAGATAATCCTCGGCGGTCTTTTTCATTTTCTGCAGCACCCGCGCCGACACTTCCGGCGGCGCGATCTTCTTGCCGTTGACTTCCAGCCACGCATCACCGTTGTCCGCAGCCAGAATCTTGTAGGGCACCAGGTCGATGTCCTTTTGGACTTCTTTATCCTTGTACTTACGCCCGATAAGCCGCTTGACGGCATAGAAAGTATTTGCCGGGTTCTGTACCGCCTGGCGCTTTGCAGACTGGCCAACCAATACCTCGTTATCTTCAGTAAAGGCAACGATCGACGGTGTCGTGCGGTCCCCTTCACTGTTGCTGATAACCTTTGGCTCATCCCCTTCCATTACCGCCACGCAGGAATTGGTGGTTCCCAAGTCTATACCGATAATTTTGCCCATAGTGCAATCTCTCCAGATTAAATTTTGTTATCATCTCTTCCCTTTCCTGCACGGAAAGGTCAGGGTGAGAAACGTCTTACAATCTTACAAATTTCGTTACATCCTACCCAGCTAGGTTAGGGCAGTTTCCGGGAATTCAAGCCTTTTCATCGACCTGTGGCTCTGTTTTACCGTCGTTTGCCGGGGTTTCCTCTACCTCCGGCTGCTTCTGCTGCGGCTTGGCAACGATCACCATCGCCGGCCGCATCAAACGCCCGTTCAGCGTATAGCCCTTCTGCACCACTGTCAGTATGGAATTGGGCTCCGCCTGCGGATCTTCCTGCACCGACATGACCTGGTGCACTTCCGGGTTCAGCTTGTCACCCACCTGCGGGGATACACTTTCTATACCGGATTTCTCCAGGACCGAGACAAACATCTTCAAAGTCAGGTCCACCCCCTCTTTGAGCTTGTCCACGTCGGCCTGCGCATTCTGTGTCGCCGCCAGGCCCATCTCCATGCTGTCGATCACCGGCAGCAACTCGTTGCCAAACTTCTCCAGCGCGTACTTGTGCGCCTCCTCCACGTCGCGCCGCGCGCGCTTGCGCATATTGTCCATCTCGGCACGTTGGCGCAATAACTGGTCCTGCAGCGCATCGACCTTGGCTCTGACTTCTTCCAACTCCCGTGCCAGGTCCTGTTCTTCTGCTTCCACTCGCTGTGCCTCATCGTGTTGACCGTCTTTCACAGTGCCCTGTTTGCCGTCCGCCTGGGAGCCCGCCTCGGGGGCTTGCTCCGCACTGCGCTCGCCGGCAGTCACCTCACTGTCCTGGGCCGCTTCCGCCTTGCTCGGTTGTGTCTCATCTTGTGTCATTACCATTCTCCGTCTGCACCAGACTCAAAACAAAAAAATCATACTCCGCCCCACGTGCCCTGCAGGTCACGGAAGGCCTTGTCCAGCTTTCAAAATACCGATACACAGAAGCCCTATGTTGGGCCTTAGGACTTGGATTTCAAGGCGGCGCTCAACACCTTGGCTGTCACATCCACCACAGACACGACCTGCTCATAGGGCATCCTGGTCGGCCCGATGACTCCCAGTGTGCCAATCGGCCTGCCCTCGACCGAATAAGTCGAGGTCACCAGGCTGCATTCCCCCAACCCCAGGTAACCGGATTCGCTGCCGATAAAGATCTGTACCCCGTCAGCATTCAGACACTTGTCCAGCAGCGACAGGATATCGCGCTTCTGGTTGAACGCGTCAAAAAGCTGTTTCAGCGCATCCATACTCGCAAACTCGGAGTAGTCCATCAGGTTGGTCTGCCCGGCAACGACGAAATCGTCTTTTTTATCATTTTTTTCAAACACCTGGCTGGCGATCTCGATGGCCGAACGCATCATCTGGTCCATCGATACCCTGGCGTCGTTCATTTCCTGCATGATCTCCTGCCGTACCCGCTGCAATTCCTTGCCGGCGAACTTGTCATTCAGGTAATTGGCCGCACGCTGCAGCTCTTCGGCGCTGAACTCCCGGTGCACCGGGATGATCCGGTTCTGCACCTCGTGCTCGTTGGTCACCAGGATCGTCAGGATACGCTTGTCTGACAGCGGCAGAAACTCGATCTGGCGCAGGGCCACGCGCGCGACCTTCGGCAGTGTCACGATGCCGGCAAACGACGTCAGGTTGGAAAGAAACTCCGAAACGCTGGAAACGATCCCCAGGGTATTGAATTCATGCTGCAATTCTTTCGACAGCTCACTGATGGCCTGGGAATCCACCGGCTCCAGCTGTAACAGGCTGTCGACATAGTAGCGGTAGCCCTGAGCGGTCGGCACCCGGCCTGCCGACGTGTGCGGCGATTCGACGAACCCCATGGCCTCGAGTTCTGCCATGACATTCCTGACCGAGGCCGAGCTCAGTTCGAGCTTGGAAGCGGCCGCCAGTTTTTTCGAACCGATAGGCTGCCCCTCCTGGATATAATTCTGTATCAGCGCACTCAAAAGGCACTCTGCACGTTCAGTCAGCTGTTTCTCAGTCTGTTTCATTACTCAAGTAACATAGCAAATCAATGGATACCCGCCATCGCACGCCGATCACCGGTATACGCCAATCATTCATTAGCACTCGTAATGTTAGAGTGACAAACACAGCTAGTCAATTTTTTGCACCAGGCCACTGGCCTCCAGTCCCCGGCAATGCACGCTGCAGCATATTAATTTTATATGCAGATCAATAATTTAATCGCCAGCCCGCATTTCTCGACAGCGTTTGCCGCCAGACGACAGCGGCAGCCGCAAGCCGTGGCGGCAGGACCGGGCCGCGGGTACAAAAAAACCAGCCAATAAGTTGGCGATTGCTTTTAGGCGTGATAACTTTGTGGTAATGGACAAGCAAACACAGTCTCAGCAGTTCCACCATGTCGGCATCATCTGCCGCCCCGACGACCCGTCGATCCTGCCGACATTGAACTCACTGTGCAGGCTCATCACCGCACAGCAGTGCGACTACACGCTCGAAGCCCAAAGTCTCGCCGACCAACTGCCGGGTTCCGTCCCGGTCATGACCCGTGAGCAAATCGGCCGCCAATGCGACCTGATCATCGTCATCGGCGGAGACGGCACGCTGCTGGACACTGGCCGGGCGATGAGCCAATACAATATCCCG
>JALUUZ010000016.1 GCA_027021095.1 Gammaproteobacteria bacterium | reverse complement strand
CCGGCAGTTCCTGGTAACTCTGCAACCCGACGGTCGACTCCTTCCAGCCAGGCATATCCACGTAGATTGGTTTGCAGTCCGCATAGGCCTCGGCACCGACTGGTGGTGACTTGCGTTCCTGTCCTTCATATTCGTAGCCGACACAGATCCGGATCCTGTCCAGACCGTCGAGTACATCGAGCTTGGTAATACAGATCCCGGAGAGACTGTTGACCTGAATAGAACGTCTCAGGCTGACTGCGTCGAACCAGCCACAACGCCTGGCACGGCCCGTCGTCGCCCCGAATTCATGCCCTTGCCTGGCCAGGTGTGCACCCACCTCGTCCTCGAGCTCTGTAGGAAAGGGACCTGCGCCGACACGCGTGGTATAAGCCTTGGTGATGCCAAGCACATAGTCCAGGTAGCGCGGGCCAAGCCCTGTGCCGCTGGAGGCACCTCCTGCAGTCGTGTTGGATGAAGTCACAAAAGGGTAAGTGCCGTGATCGATATCGAGCAAGGTGCCCTGTGCGCCCTCAAACAAAATATTCCTGCCAGCCTGGTGCGCTTCCCACAACAACCCGGGGATATCCGCCAACATCGGCTGCAACTGTTCGGCATACGACAAGGCCTCATCCAGTGTCTGCTGAAAATCGACGGTCTCGGTCTTGAAATAATGCTTCAAGGAAAAATTATGGTAGTCGAGCACTTCACCCAGCTTGGCGGCGAAACGTTCGCGCTGAAACAAGTCACCAAGCCTGAGTCCGCGGCGTGAAACCTTGTCCTCGTAAGCAGGACCGATACCGCGCCCGGTGGTGCCGATCTTCGCCTTGCCACGGGCCTTTTCCCGTGCATTGTCCAAGGCAACATGATAAGGCAGGATCAATGGGCAGGCTTCGCTGATACGCAGGCGCGATGCAACCGGCACCCCCCTGTCTTCAAGCATCGCGATCTCTTTAAGCAACTCGCCCGGAGACAGCACCACACCATTACCGATATAGCATTCCACCTGCTCACGCAGTATCCCGGAAGGAATCAAATGCAGCACCGTCTGTTCACCATCGATGACCAACGTATGGCCGGCATTGTGCCCACCCTGAAACCGGCATACGATACTGGCCTGGTCGGTCAGCAGATCGACGATCTTGCCTTTGCCTTCGTCTCCCCAATGTGTCCCGATGACTACGACATTCTTTCCCATGCGACTACCTTTATGTTTATTCTTGGTTGCTATCTCTTGTTTTTTTTGAGCTGCTTGATATCCCATTCATCCTCGAACTTGACCAGGATACGGTCGCACCCCATCGACTCGGCATCACCCGCCTGTCCAGGCAGTTCGCTGATCACCTGCTCTCCCATGTTACGCAGCGCAAGGATCATGTCCTGCAACGACTCGTCCTCGACATACGGAGCAAAAATAGGTTTCTTGGCCGACGGCCGTGTGCCATCCTCGGAATAGTCGAGCATCACTTTCAAATCGGCACTGAAGCCCGTGGCTGGCCGCGACCGGCCAAAGGTCTCTCCAATGTTGTCATAACGGCCCCCGCGGGCGACCTCCTGCCCGTAGCCCGGGATAAACGCGGCAAACACGATGCCAGTCTGGTATTGGTAACCGCGCAGCTCCGACAGGTCGAAATGCACCTCCACTTCGGGCCGGTTGTCGCGGATTTTTTTTGCGACCCGACCCAGCTGATCCAGCGCCTGAATCACATCACTGGGTGCCGCAGACAAAAGCCCGCGCGCCTGCGACAGCGTCTCCTGGCCACCATTCAGGTTGGCAAGTGACGACAGCATGGTATGCACCCGGTTGGGAATCGACCACTGGTTCAACAACTGATTGATTTCGGGTATCGCTTTACGCTGCAGCGCATCGAACAACTGCTGTTCCTGCTGCGGATCCAGACCGGCTTCCTCGACCAGCCCACGAAAAATCGCCACGTGCCCCAGGTCGAGTACGAATTTTTCAACCCCGACGATACGAAATGTCTCGAGCATCAGGTCGATGATCTCGATATCACTTTCAATGCCGGCATGCCCGTAGAGCTCCGCACCCAACTGCAACGGCGCACGCGTACCACCGATCGCATCCTGGTAGGCACGCAGTACGGTTCCCAGGTAACACAGCCGGACCGGCGCGTCCTGGCCGGTCTGCCTGGCGTCGATACGCGCTGCCTGGGGGGTGATGTCCGCCCTGACTCCGAGCAACCTGCCACTGAGTGTATCGATCAATTTGAATGTCTGTAAATCCAGATCCTGCCCGGTACCGATCTGCAGCGATTCGAGGTATTCCAGCATCGGCGTGATCACCAGCTGGTAACCCCAGGTTTCATACATGTCCAGCACCTTGCGCCGGATGAATTCCAGGCGCCGTGCCTGCGACGGCAGTATCTCGGTAATGCCCTCCGGCAGCAGCCAGGGACTGGTCAGTCTTGAGTCGGCCTCGTTCATTATTATTCTACCAACATAGTCACTTGTGATTTCATCTCTTGGTCGCGCCTTAACATCGACCCGTGAAACCGATGCATTTCACCCACCGCTGCTGAGCAGGAAGATCACCAGCAAACCCAACAACATACTCGACAATCCCGCCACCCGCAGATCCCGGTCCCGCAGGCACGACAGCAGCCTGGCAAACGCCCTGTAACGCGCGGGACTCAAAAACGGCAGTATGCCCTCGATGATCAGAACCAGGCCCAATGCCAAGCCGATTTCAAGCCACACCGCCCGCGCACCACGCAGCCTTACTTGACCTTGGACACATCGAAGTAGCGGAAAAACTCCGATTTCGGATCCAGGATCATCACATCTTTTTCGCTGAAGGTCTTTTCATACGCCCGGAGCGTACGATAGAACGCATAAAACTCACGGTTCTTGTTGTGCGCCTGCGCATAAATCTTTGCCGCCATCCCGTCGCCCTCACCCTTGAGTTTCAGCGCGGTCCGCTTGGCCTGTGCCATGATGATCGTGGCTTCTTTTTCGGATATAGCACGAATTCTCGTTGCCTTGGCCTTCCCCTCTGCACGGTGCTGCGTCGAACGCTGCTGCCGCTCCTGGATCATCAGGCGATAGATATTGGCCTGCGTATCGTCCTGGTACTCGATCTGCTTGATGCGCACATCCACCACTTCGATGCCGTAGCCCTTCGACTGCACCTGTTCGTTGGCCTTGATCTTCAGATTCCGCATCACTTCGACCCGGTCTTTGGAAATCACTTCACTGACCGTACGGCTGCCGAACTCGCTGTTCAATACACTTTCAAGAATACTCGACAGGTTGAGCCGCGCCAGTTCGATCGAACCGCTGTTGGCGGTATAGAAACGGATCACATTGGTGCCTGGCTTCTCGCCTTTCCTGTCCTTGGTATTGATTCGCCACTTGACGTAATAATCGACCTTGACCTGCTTCTGCTCACCGGTGAACACCTGCTTCGGCTGTTCGTCCAGGTCGAGCAGGCGGCGGTCGAACTTCCTGATGTCGTTGACGAAGGGAATCATGAAGTGCAAACCGGGTTCCATGTAAACCTTGACCACCGCGCCGAACTTCAGCTTGATCGCGATTTCTCGCTGATCGACGATAAAGATCGACAAATAGGCGCCTATACCGAGCAGACCAAGAACCACCACTGTAAATATTTTCGAATTCATCTCAGTTACACCAATCGTTGGGAAGCTGCGTTAGTTTCCATTGTTCTGTTTCAGTTTGCTGCCAACAGGCGCTTGCGGATTGCGCTGCAGGTACTTGTCCAACGGCAACAGCATGACATTGTTACCCGCGCCGGACTTGACCAGGATCTTGTTGACCCGGCTCAAAATCCGCTCCTGGGTCTCCAGGTACATACGCTTGCGCACCACTTCCGGCGCCTTCTCGTACTCAGACAATATCTTCAAGTAACGGCTGACCTCACCCTTGGCATTCAGGACCTTCTCTTCCTTGTAGGCCTCTGCTTCCTTGACCAGCTTGCTTTTCTGTCCTTCCGCGCGGTTGACCACCTCCGCACAATAGGCCCATGCGCGTTCGATATAACGCGTCGAATCCTGCTTTGCACGGTTCACGTCCTCGAACGCCTTGGAGACTTCTTCGTTGGGCGCGCTCGGCTTTTTGAAATTCACCTTCTTGATCACGATACCGATGTTGTAACTTTTCAGAATCTCGTCCAGGTGCTCCTCGACCTCCTTGGCAAGCAACCCCCGCCCCTGGAAACGCGGCTCGACGTCCTTGGCTGCCACTTTGCTCTTGGCCTTGCCCTTAGGATCATTCAGCTTCTTGATCTCAACCTTGGCTTCCTTGTCGTATTGAATGCGGCAGCGTACCTTGCTTTTCGACGTGCTCGCCACCAGCGCTTCGACCCCGAGCACTTCCTCGAGCGTGCGTTTGCCCATCGCCTCGCGCAAGGCACTTTCGACCGCCTCGCCCAGCGTCTTGATCGGGTTTTTGACCTGGAACAGAAAGTTCTTGACATCCTCGGGCCGAGCACCGACACGAAACTGGATATTCAGATCGATCTGCACCAGGCGCTCGTCCTTGGTCAGCATCACGGCCTTGTGCTCGATGCTGTTGATCGCCGCGACATCGACGATCTCGCGGGTCTCTATCGGGTAAGGTAGATTGAAGTTCAGTCCCGCTGTAGCAATGCGGTTGAACTTGCCGAAACGCAGAATCACTGCCTTCTGCCCTTCCTTGACTGTATAGAATCCCGAAGCCAGCCATACGACCACACCGATGATGATCAGCAGGGTAAAGCCGAACAGCCCGCCGCCACTGCCTGAATTCTT
>JALUUZ010000015.1 GCA_027021095.1 Gammaproteobacteria bacterium | reverse complement strand
AGTTTTTTCTGCAACATTGCCTCGCTCAGAGGCGGCGCAGAAAAAAGCTTGCGGGCCGCGGGAGCATTCAGGCGGGGGGGGTGTTATCGTCACGACCAGTCAAAGCAAATCACACGGGACGTGGTGCGCACAGCGCACCCTACTTTTGGTGTTTGCGTTTTGCCACGGCCTTGTCGCCGAATAAAAACCCGCGCATCGAAACCGGCCGGTCCAGGAACATGCCCTGGCCGTAATCCACGCCGATCTCGACCAGCTTGTCGCGGATGGTCTCGCTCTCGACGTATTCAGCGATGGTCTTGATCCCCATCACGTGGCCGATCTGGTTGATCGAGTTGACCAGCGCATGGTCGACCTGGTCCTTGGCCAGGCCCTTGATAAACTGGCCGTCGATCTTCAAATAATCGACCGGCAGGTTCTTCAGGTAAGCAAACGAACTCAAACCGCTGCCGAAATCATCGAGCGAGAAACGGCAGCCCCGCTTGCTGAACACGGACACGAAACGGTTGGCCTGCACCAGGTTGGAGATCGCGGCGGTCTCGGTGATCTCGAAGATGACATGTCCACTGACCCGTGGATATTTCTCCAGTTGCGCGAGCACGAAGTCCTCGCTGCTGCTGTCGCCCAGCGACTGGCCTGAAAGATTGATGGCAAAACTGAAATCCATCCCGCCCGGGGTCTGCCGGTAGCGGTCGATCATCGCAAACGCATTCTCGATCACCCAGCGGTCCAGTTCGTACATCTTGTCATAACGTTCTGCGGCAAGAATATAGGACATCGGCAGAATCACCTTGTCGTCCTCGCCGATCATCCGCAGCAGCACCTCGAAATGCCGCGGCCGGCCCTGCCCGCCGGCGCGCAGCGGCACGATGGCCTGGATATACAGCTCGAAACGCTCATCCTCGTAGGCCTGCTTGATGCGCTGCACCCACTCCATCTCACCGCGGCGCTGGATCAGCATGTCGTCATCCGGCTTATAGATGTGATAACGGTTTCGTCCCTGCTCCTTGGCCACGTAGCAGGCGGTATCGGCCATGCTCAGTGCCTCGGACACCGTCTGCTTGCCGGGCACGATCTCGACGATCCCGATACTGACCGCGACGTCGAACAGCTTGCGGTTCCAGCTGAAATGAAATTTCTTGACCACGTCGTTGAGCTTGTCGGCGATCTCGGTGGCGGCGCGGATATCGCAGTCTTCGAGCAGAATCGCGAACTCGTCCCCGCCGAGTCTTGCCAGCGTATCCGAGCCCCGCAGCTGTGACTGCAAAAGCGCGGCGATCTTGCGCAACAACTGGTCCCCGGCGATATGCCCGCAGGTGTCATTGACGATCTTGAACTGGTCCAGGTCCATGTACAGCAAGACATACTTGACCAGCGGCAGGGTTGCGTATTCGATGGCGTACTTCAGGCGCCGGGTGAACTCGCGCCGGTTGTACAGGCCGGTGAGGTCGTCATGCGTGGCCTGGTACTTCAATTGCGCCGCCAGGTCCGTGGCCACGCTGACATCTCGGAACACCATGACCAGGCCTTCCGGGTGCTCACGGTAATTGCGTAACGGCGACACCGAGCCGCTGATCAGCGCTTTTTTCTTCTTGGTGACGATGTACACGTTCTTGGGGATCTGCACCGTCTTGCTGTCGTCCCGGCACAGGCGCGCCGGGTTCAGATCGATCTTTTCACCCTGCTGGTTGACGAACGACGCGACCGACCCGAACAACTCGCCCTTCGCCTCTTTCAACGAGGTACCGGTCAGCTCTTCGGCCACCGGGTTCATGTAGTCGATACGGCTGTTCAGGTCGGTCACCACCACCGCGTCTTCGATCGAATCGAACGTGACCTCGGCCTTCTCACGCTCCATGAACAGCGCTTCGCGCGCCGACTGCCTGACCGTCCTGGCCCGGTGCCGCATGTTGATGATATAGAGCGCGGAGGCCCCGAACAACAGGCAGACGAAGAACGTGACCGCCATCACCGCGGTATTGAGTATCTTGACACTGTTGTACTTGATCACACGCAGGGAGAACGGCTGTGACCCGGACGCAAACTGGCCGTAGAAGCTCAGGTCCGGGAAAAGCGGGTCGAAGATCTTTCCAAGCAGCCCGTTGTCATCCGGCTTGACCGGCTTGGCGAAAAAACGTTTGTCCCCCAACGACAACTCGAAACCGTAGTCGTTCTTGTGCAGCTGCTTTATCGATGACATCAATACATTGACATCGATCACCAGCGCGATCACCTTGATATTCGCCGCACCGTCTTTCTTGCGCGAATCCGCGAAACGCCTGCCCACCGCCTTGATCAACAGGTAGACCCGCCGTCCCTGGTAGTCCGCCGGCCCCATGATCACCAGCTTTTTGCTGGTGATCGCTTCGATCGCGCGTGATTTGAACGCCTTGGTATACAGGAAATTGCGATTGAAACGGCTGCCTGGTGCCGCCGGCCTGCCACGCTTGCGCTTGCCGGAACGCTTGGGCAGAGCCAGTTCGGTGCCGGAGACCAGGTTGGCCGACCCATCGTTCTTGGTCCACTCGCTCGAATTGACCGCCACGATCTGCGGATGCCGCTTCAACAGGTGCTGCATGTAGTTGTTGATCTGCACCTGGTTGCTGTCGATCGAGGTCTTGTGCAGCACCTCCAGGCTGTTCAACAACGAATCGTTGTCCTTCAGCCCCTTGGACAGGGTCTCGAAGACATTGACGATCTGGCGGTTGAACTTGCGCCGTTCCTTGTTGACATAGATGACCGCGAGCACCAGCTGCAGGAACAGGCTGACGATCAGCGTGATCACGACCACCGAAACGATCGCAGACCGGGGGGCGCTGATTTTGCCGTAGCTCAATGACATGTCAGTTCAGCCTGCAGCGCCTCAAGGCTCGCCGCCCAGCAGCCCCAGGAACTGTTGCTCGTCGACAATGGTCACACCAAGCTCCCTGGCCTTGGCGAGCTTGGAACCGGGTTTGTCCCCGGCGACCAGGTAGTCCGTCTTGCCCGATACACTGTTGGTCACCTTGCCTCCTGACAGCCGAATGCGTTCCTTTGCCTGCTCCCTGGACATCGTGGACAGGGTACCAGTTACCACGAAGACTTTACCAGTAAAATTTTTCGCCACCCTGCCCGCGGCCGGTTCGAGCGGCTGCCAGTGTATCCCTGCATCGAGCAGCTTGGCGATGACTTCCTGGTTTTTCTCCTGCTTGAAATAGTTGACGATATATTCCGCCATCACCGGGCCGATGTCATTGATTGCGGTCAACTCCTCGACCGTCGCCTGGCTCAGCGCCTCGAGCGAGGGAAACGACTGTGCCAGCAGCAGCGCCGTCGACTCGCCGACCTCGCGGATACCCAGTGCGTACAGAAAACGGTTGAACGTGGTGTTTTTGCTTTTCTCGATCTCGGCCAGCAGATTTTTCGCGGATTTCTCGCCCATGCGTTCGAGCCCGGCCAGCTGTTCCAGCGTCAGCGTGTACAGGTCCGCCACATCGGACACCAGCCCGTTGGCGTCGAGCTGCTCGACCAGCTTTTCGCCCAGGCCTTCGATATTCATCGCCTTGCGTGAAGCGAAGTGTTTCAGCGCTTCGCGCCGCTGCGCCGGGCACGCAGACCCGGCGACACAGCGTACCACCGCCTCGCCTGGAATATGCACGACCGGTGAATGGCATTCGGGGCAGGTGTCGGGCATGGTGAACTTGCGCGCATTGCGCGGACGCCGGCTTTTGACGACACTGACGATCTGCGGAATCACATCCCCGGCCCGCCGGACCACGACCGTGTCACCGATACGGATATCCTTACGCTCGATCTCATCCTGGTTATGCAGGCTGACATTGGAAATCGTCACACCGCCGACGAAAACCGGTTCCAGTTTCGCCACCGGCGTCAGCGCGCCGGTACGCCCGACCTGCACCTGGATATCCAGCAGCCGCGTGGTTTCCTCCTGGGCCGGAAACTTCCAGGCCACGGCCCAGCGCGGCGCCCGCGATGCCGACCCCAGCCGCTGCTGCAAAGCGATGTCATCGACCTTGTAGACCACGCCGTCGATCTCATAATCCAGTGCCTGGCGCCGGCTGCCGATCCGCTGGAAATACTCCTCACAACCCTGCACACCGACGACCACTTCGAACTCCGGTGACACGGGCACGCCCGCACGCTTGATCAGCGCGACCGATTCGTGGTAGGTCGCCGGCAAATCAAGGCCGTCGACCAGCCCCAGGCCGTAGGCGATAAACTGCAACGGTCTCGTTGCGGTCACCCGCGGGTCCAACTGCCGCAGGCTGCCTGCCGCGGCATTGCGCGGGTTCATAAACACCTTCTCGCCCTGCGCCTCGGCCTTCCTGTTCAGTTCTGCAAAGCCCTGCTTGGGCATGATCACCTCGCCACGCACTTCGAACACGGCCGGGGCCGGATCGAGCAGCAGCTTCAACGGCACCGACGGGATCGTCCTGATATTGTGCGTAATGTCCTCTCCGGTCATGCCGTCGCCGCGGGTCGCGGCCTGCTGCAACACGCCGTGCTCGTAACGGATACTGACGGCGAGCCCGTCGAGCTTGGGCTCGGCGCAATAACGCACCTGCTCCGTGCCGGCCTTGTCACGGACCCGCTTGTCGAAGCGGTGCATGTCCTGCACATCGAAGGCATTGTCCAGCGACAGCATCGGCAGCGCATGCCTGACCTCACCAAACTCCTTGATCGGCGCCGCGCCGACACGCTGGGTCGGCGACTGTGGATCGACATACTGCGGGTAGCGCTCTTCCAGCGCCTTGAGTTCACGCATCAGCTTGTCGT
>JALUUZ010000014.1 GCA_027021095.1 Gammaproteobacteria bacterium | reverse complement strand
CATGGATCACGCGCCACTGGTGGCGATCGCCGGTCAGGCTGGTACGCACCGGTTGCACAAGGAGTCTCACCAGGTGCTGGACCTGCAGTCGATGTTCCAGTCGGTTACCAAGTATGCGACACGGATCCTCGCGCCGGATGTGATCCCCGAAATAGTGCGCAAGTCGTTCAAGGTGGCGCAGACCGAAAAGACCGGCGCCTGCTTTATCGAGTTTCCGGAAAACATTGCGCAGATGCAGATCGATTCGCAGCCGCTGCGGGTCAAGCATTTTCATCAGCCTGAGCCGCCGCAGGACCGGGTCGAGCGTGCCGCCGAACTGATTTCCGAGGCGCGCCACCCGATGATTCTTGCGGGCAACGGTGCGGTGCGGGCCAAGGCCTGGAAGCAGCTGTCGGATTTCGCCAGGAAACTGAACATCCCGGTGGCGAATACCTTTATGGCCAAGGGTGTGCTGCCGTTTCGTCATCCAATGGCGCTTGGCAGCGCGGGGTTGCAGGCAAACGACTATGTCAGCTGCGGTTTCGATCGCGCGGACCTGGTCATCTGCATCGGTTACGACCTGGTCGAGTACCATCCGTATCTCTGGCATCCAAGCCGTGACCGAAAGATCATTCATATCGATATGTCCTCGTCGGAGGTCGATGAGTCCTACAGTGTGGCGGTTGGGGTGGTGGGTGACATCAAGCATTCCCTGATACGTATTGCTGAGCTGGCCACACCCTACAGCGGTCACCTGATGCGCCCGTTACGTGAAGCATTGATCGAGGAAATGAATCAGCATGCCGGGGATACGGCGTTCCCGGTCCGGCCGCAGAAAATCATCTGGGATCTGCGTACCGCGCTCGATCTCGAGGATATCGTGATTTGTGATGTGGGCGCACATAAAATGTGGATGGCACGGATGTTCCGCTGCGAATATCCGAACACCTGTATTATTTCCAATGGATTCGCCAGCATGGGGATTGCAGTGCCGGGTGCCATTGCCGCCAAGCTGGTGTACCCGGAAAAAACCGTGGTGGCGGTAACGGGCGATGCCGGCTTTTTGATGAACTCGCAGGAAATAGAAACCGCGATCAGGATCAAGACGCCGATCATCATCCTGGTCTGGAACGACAATGCCTATGGCCTGATCGAGTGGAAGCAGATGCATGCGTTCGGCAGGGAATCACATATCAGCTTTGACAACCCCGATTTCGTCAAGTATGCAGAATCATTCGGTGCGGTCGGTTTGCGTGTGACACGTGCCGATGAGCTGTTGCCGACATTGAAGAAAGCGATCGACCTGAACCAGGTCTGTATTATAGATTGTCCGGTCGATTATTCAGAAAACATGCGGCTGACTGAAAAGCTGGGGGACATGGTGTGTCCGATATGAGCGCACAGTTGAAACAACAGGCGATCGATATCTCGCCGGACAGTGCGGAGTCCATTCACCAGGATGAGACGCAGCAGCGCAAGCTCAGTGACAGGGAGATACCACAGCGCCTGCGGCTGCTCAGTTACAATATTCAGACCGGCACCTCGACTGCAAACTACCGCCACTACCTGACACGCAGCTGGCGCCAGCTGCTGCCGAATACAGAGCGGATGAACAACCTGTCGAATATCGCCCGCGTGGTCGCCGACTACGACGTGATCGGCTTGCAGGAAGTCGACGCCGGAAGCCTGCGCAGCGGGTTTATCAATCAGACTGAGTATATCGCGGACAAGGCACAGTTTCCGTACTGGTTTCACCAGACCAACAGGCGCCTGGGGAAGCTGGCGCAGCACAGTAACGGTGTCGTCAGCCGGTTCAGGCCGCTGACGGTCGACGATCACAAGCTGCCGGGCCCCATCCCCGGGCGTGGCGCGATGTTCGTCTATTTTGGTTCGTATCACAATCCGCTGGTGATCGTGATCATGCACCTGGCGTTGGGAAAGCGTACGCGTTTGCGCCAGTTGAGTTATGTCGCCAGCCAGCTGCGCAAATACGAGCATGTGATCGTGATGGGGGATCTGAACTGTCCTTCCAACAGCATCGAGGTCAAGTTGCTGATCAACAACGCCAACCTTCGTGAACCCAAGCATGATCTGCTGACTTTCCCAAGCTGGAACCCGGAGCGCAATATCGATCACATCCTGGTGTCGCCGAGCCTGCGGGTTGAGAAAGTCAGCGTGCTGAATTGCACTTATTCAGACCACCTGCCGATTGCGATGGAAGTGATTCTCCCGGAATCCTTTAACATGAAATCCGGCATGGTTTGAGTGGTGTCGGTGCGTACAACGCACCTTACCTTTTTTCAGAAAATTGTGCAGGTGCCGCTAAGCGTAACAACATCCTCTGTTTTTACGTTTGGTGAGATTTTCCCTGTAATGAAAAAGGTTGATTCTGAAGCGAGTTGGAAAAGCAAGTATTACAGCAGCCTGGAAGAACTGGAGCAGAAAGAGAAAGACTGGGAGGAAATGGAAGTACTGCTGCGTATGGCCACTTCGCGGATGAGCCTGGCCGCCGACGGCATCAGCAAGGTCGTCGACTACAGGCTCAGTGAACTGCGTGACCAGCTCAGGAAGAAAATCAGCAAGCAGAAACTGAACCAGGTTCTCAAATCCATCACCGCAATTATCGAATTACTCGAGAAAGAGTCCGGGTCGGCCACGTTGCTGCCGGGTTGGAAATGGCTCGATCAAATCGTTCAGGCTTTGCACTTTCCAAAAAAATACCAACCCCAGGTCAAGGCGCTTCGGCGGCAGATTTCTTATTGTGAGTCTGATACACAGATGCAGCCGGTGGTGCAGAATTTCATCAAGCTGCTCGAGAAGGTGCTTGAGCACAGCACTGGCGGGGAACAAAAGGAAAGTGCAGGTGGCTTGTTTGGCTATCTGAAACGGGGTCAGCGCAGCGAGGCGCAGCCGGCGCAGCACGACCGGTCAGGCGGCGAGAGGCCGGGGCCGGAGTCGCCGGGCCCGGTACGGACGGCCTCATGCCAGTCGGGTGCCGATGTGATCTATATCGTCGCCAACCAGATCATGAGTGCGCTGGAAGAAAAAGGGCGCATCAAGGACTATATCGACAAGGCGCGGGATGTCGAGGATGGTCAGGCGCTGTTGCAACTGGCAGAGGAATTCGCCGGTGAGATTCAGCGTGTATGGAAGCTCAATACAGAGCCCCAGGGGATAACGGCGAACGCCGCGATGAACCAGTTGCTGGACAGGTTCTGCCTGCCACCTGTCCTGGAGAAGAATATTCAAAAGCTGCGGGAAAGACTGGCGCAGGATATCCCGGCCGCCGCATGGCCGGAGGTGATCAGCCGTGTCGCGGCATTGGTTCAGTATATGCACCAGCAGACCCAGCAGGAAAAACGCGACCTGGAGACTTTCCTGGCCCAGGTGACCGAGCGCCTGAAGCTGCTCGACAATTCATTGCAGGCGATCGACAAGGAGAGGATCACTTCACATCAAAACAATCTCAAGTTCAATGCGGATATGGATGAGCAGGTAACCGATATACGCAATACGGTCAGTGCGGCAAGCAATCTCGAGAAGTTGAAAATCGACGTCGCGAACAGGCTGGATGGAATCACCAGGCATATGGGGCTGTTTCTGCAGCAGGAGGGGCTGCGCGACCAGCAGGCGA
Organism: Gammaproteobacteria bacterium; assembly: GCA_027021095.1. Lineage (GTDB taxonomy): Bacteria > Pseudomonadota > Gammaproteobacteria > SZUA-21 > SZUA-21 > SZUA-21. Next base: position 1,221 of record JALUUZ010000014.1, on the reverse strand, counting down.
AGCAGCATATCGCTGACCTGAGTTCCCGCCTGAGCCAGATGGAAAAAGAGGCCAATGACCTGAAGGAAAAGGTGGCCAGGCAGCGCGAACTGGCGCTGATCGACAAGTTGACCGGCATTCCTAACCGTATGGCCTATGACGAACGGCTGGACCAGGAATACCGCCGTTGGCGCAGATTTCATGATCACCTTTCGCTGGCACTGTTCGACATCGACTATTTCAAGAAGGTCAACGACAACTATGGGCACAAGGCGGGGGACAGGGTGCTGGCGGCGATTGCCACGATATTGAAAAAACGGATCCGGGAGACGGACTTTATCGCCCGGCTTGGTGGCGAGGAGTTCGCATTGCTCATGGTGGGCGCTGACCTGGACAACAGCCTGCGGGTCGCTGACAAGCTGCGCAAGGCAGTCGAGGACTGTGGATTCCATTTTCGTGGTCAGAAAGTATTGATTACGGTTTCGGCAGGGGTTGCTGAATTCGTTGAAAACGATACCCCCGATGATGTGTTCGAACGCGCTGACAAGGCGCTGTATGTTGCAAAGAACTCAGGCCGTAACCGCTGCGAAAAAGGCTGAGCCGAAAAAACACTCACCCTGCACAACATCGCGACACAGTGATGAGTGATTCCACAATGGTTTACTGAAACAGCGAACTCAGGTCGATAAAGAAGTCACCTCTATGACAGTCTCCCTGTAGAGCCAGATGTTATTTTAAAGCGTGGAAAAATAAATCGATTTCAGGCTATGTTTTGGCTAAGGAGACTATCGAATGAACAAAAAATCATTAGTGAATCGTCTAGCGGGTACGGTTGTTTTGCTGGTCACGGTGTTGGGTGTCGTCACCGCGGTATCCGCAGCGGTGCTGGGTGCGCCGAAATGGGACTACTCCGATCCAGCGGGGTGGGCTTCGTTGGGCGACGGCCAGGTCTATGCCTCCTGTGGTAACGGCCAGTCACAGTCACCGATCGACATCAAGGAAGCGGTCAAAAGCGATATCGCGATTCCATCGCGTTCTTACAAGGATACTCCGCTGTCGATCACCAATAACGGTCATACGATCCAGGTCAACTATGATCCGTCGAAAGGCAGTATCATGATCGACGGGCTGAAGTATGAATTGCACCAGTTTCATTTTCATACCCAGGCCGAGCATACGCTGGACGGAAAACGCATGCCGGTGGAGGTGCATTTCGTTCACAAGACACAGGATGGCACCAAG
>JALUUZ010000013.1 GCA_027021095.1 Gammaproteobacteria bacterium | reverse complement strand
GTTGCTGCGCGGGCACCGGCATACGGCTGAATCTTCCCTCGATGAACGCCTGATGTCCTGGTCACGAACGATCACCGGCTACTTTATTGCTGACGGCCGCACCGGCATCAGGCGCCGGCGGATGTTGCTGGCGGCCATTTTCGGCCTGATCTTTGTCTCGCTTGCCTTGGTCGGCTTCAAACTGGTCATCATGAAAATGCTGCCGTTCGACAACAAATCGGAATTCCAGGTCATCGTCGATGCGCCGGAAGGTACCAGCCTTGAAAAAACCACGCGCCTGCTCGACGAGATGGCACACGCGCTGCGCCAGGTGCCCGAAGTGGCGAACCTGCAGATCTATGCCGGTACCGCTGCACCGATCAACTTCAACGGCCTGGTACGCCAGTACTACCTGCGCCGTGGAAGCCACTTGGGTGACATCCAGGTCAACCTGCTGCCGAAAAAACAACGTCAGCGCAAGAGTCACGAGATCGCACGCGCGGTACGCGGCACACTGCAAAAGATCGCGGCGAAGTACAACGCCGACATCAAGATTGCCGAACCACCTCCCGGGCCGCCGGTCCAGGCCCCGCTGGTCGCCGAAGTCTATGGGCCCGACTACCAAGGACAGATCGAGCTTGCAAAAAAGATACGCCGCCTGTTCGAATCCACGACAGACCTGACCGATGTCGATGACAGCATCGAGCACAAGGAAAACAAACTGGTCATCCAGGTCAAACAGCAGAAAGCGGCGTTACTCGGCGTCTCACAGCAGGCAATCGTGCAGACACTGAGCGCTGCACTGCGTGGCGACGATGCCACCTACCTGCATGCCGAAAACAAAAAATACCCGTACCCGGTCAGATTGACGTTTGCCAACGCCGACAAAGCGGACATCAAGCGCCTGCTGCAACTCAAGGTACGCTCGCGCCACGGCAGGCTGGTTGCGCTGTCGGACCTGGTGACTGTCCACAGCAGGCAGCGGCAGAATGCGATCTACCACAAGGACCTGTCGCCGGTCGTGTTCGTCACCGGCGACATGGCCGGGCGCCTGGACAGCCCGCTGTACGGGATGTTTTCGGTCTATGCAAAACTGCAGACGACCCCGCTGGCACATGGCAGACCTGTCGAGCAGTTTCTGCTCGATCAACCGGCACATCCACACCGGTACGGCATCAAGTGGGACGGCGAATGGCAGGTAACCTATGAAACCTTCCGCGACATGGGCCTGGCCTATTCCGTCGGCCTGGTACTGATCTATATGCTGATCGTCGCACAGTTCCGATCCTACCTGGTACCGCTGATCATCATGGCGCCGATTCCGTTGACCGTGATCGGGGTGCTGCCCGGGCATGCATTGCTGGGTGCCAAGTTTACAGCGACCTCGATGATCGGCATGATCGCGCTGGCCGGGATCATCGTACGTAACTCGATTCTGCTGGTGGATTTTATCAATCAGCAACTGGCCGATGGCGGCACACTCAAAGACGCCGTCATCCGCTCGGTCGCAGTGCGTGCCAAGCCGATCGCACTGACCGGTGTCGCGGCGATGCTCGGTGCATTCTTTATTCTCGATGACCCGATCTTCAGCGGCCTGGCGATCTCACTGATCTTTGGCATCCTGGTCTCGACCCTGCTGACGCTGATCGTGATACCGGCGGTCTATTACGCGTACAAGAGTTCGCCGCGTTTTCAGTAGTCTCAGTCTTCACAACGTAAAGTCAGCACTGCCGCCAGACCGCCTTCGCGGCGGTTGTACAGCGTCAGATCGCCACCATGCGACAGGGCGATGCTGCGCGCGATACTCAGGCCCAGGCCGGTGCCGCCGGTCTTGCGGCTGCGCGAGGTCTCGAGCCGGTAAAAGGGCTCGAACACTGCTTCAAGTTCGTGCTCTGGAATCCCCGGGCCGGAATCCAGCACGGCGATCTTCAATCCGGACGGGGTTTTCTCCGCGTGGAGCCTGACATCGCTGCCGTATTTCAGCGCATTGTCGACCAGGTTGCTGATGCAGCGTTTCAGCGCAACCGGGCGCACCCGGCAACAGCGCAATGTACAGGGTTCCATCTCCACCTGCTGGCCGAGTTCTGCCGCATCCTCGACGATCGCCTCGAGCAGCGCACACAGGTCGACCGACTGCAGTGCTTCGGTGCTGTCATCTGCATGCAGAAAATCCAGCGTCTCGGTTGCAATCGACTGCATCGCGTCGAGATTACGGATAAACCGCTCGCGCTGCTGCGGATCTTCGAGCATCTCCGCACTCAGGCGCATACGTGTAATCGGTGTTTTCAGGTCGTGCGAAATCGCGGTCAGCAGCCGCGCACGGTCCTCCAGGTAGCGCCGCAGCCTGGCCTGCATCGAATTGAACGCGTTGATCGCATGCCGCACCTCGGACGGCCCGGTGACCTTGAGTGCAGGTTGGTTGATATCGGCGCCAAGCCGGTCTGCGGCGTGCGCCAGCATGGTCAGAGGCCGGGTCACCCAGCGCACTGCCAGCAGTGACAGGACCAGTACCGCAACCAGCAGCACCACCAACGTAACCAGCAGGCGTGACGAATCGGCAAAGATCTCGGTTGCAATGCGGTTCTTGAACGTCACGATGCTGCCGTCACCAAGCCTGACCTGCGCCAGAAACACCAAGGCCTCGGGCGGGATCATTCCCATTCCCTGCATATGCTGCATCGTATGCGGGCCGGCACCATGCATCGGATGTACCGGCTCGGTAACCGGCTGGTCACTGACCAAGACCCGCAGCTGGTAACGCCGGCCAAGCTGGGCGGCCAGGCGGCGGCGGAACGCGAATGCAGAATGCGACTGCATTTTCTGTCGTGACATCGGCCAGGCCGGGGTGTCCAGCGAGATCTGCAGCGGCGGCACATTGAGAATTTTCACCAGCCGCCTGCGCTCTGCCGGGCCGGTGCTGTCCAGCAGGCGTACTATCTGGGCGATGCGCTCTGCGCTGGACAGGCCACTGGCCAGGAACAAGCGCTGGCCGCGGTCACGAAACTGGATCAGCGCGCCGAGCAGCTGTGCCAGCAACAGGCCAAAAAACAGAATCAGCGCCAGCCGGCCATACAAAGAGCGTGGCAACAAGGACATCAGTTTCCCACCCGTACCGTTTCGGCAAACACATAGCCGGCACTGCGTACTGTCTTGATCAGTCTCGGCTCGCGGCTGTCGTCTCCCAGCCGTTTACGCAGGCGTCCGACCTGGACATCGATGCTGCGGTCGTACGGCCCGGCCTCCTTGCCACTGACCAGCTCCAGCAGCTGGTCACGGCTCAACACCCGGTTGGGCCGCTGCAGAAACACCCGCAGCAACCGGTACTCACCCCCGCTCAACGGCACTACCGTGCCCTCTCGCGAAATCAGCTGGCGTGAAACCGTATCCAGTGTCCAGTCAGCGAAATGCAGGCGTTCCCCGTCGACCGGCTTGTCCAGCGTATCGGTACTGGCGCGGGTACGGCGCAACACACTGTTGATCCGCGCCAGCAGCTCACGTGGATTGAACGGCTTGGGCAGGTAGTCGTCCGCCCCCATCTCCAGGCCGACGATACGATCGGTCTCCTCACCCAGGGCCGTCAACATGATCACCGGCACCTGTGAGTCGACACACAACTTGCGGCACAGGCTCAAACCACCTTCTCCCGGCAACATCAGGTCCAGCACGACCAGGTCGATCCTGGACCGCTCGAGCACCTTCCACATCGCCTTGCCGTCTGCCGCGGTGCTGGCGCGCAGGCCGTTCTTCTGCAGATACTCTTTCAGCAGCTGACGGATCTCGACGTCGTCATCGACGATGAGAATATGGTCTTTACGCTGTTCTCCATGCATTGTTCTATCACCTCATTCCCGGCCGATGACAAGCAAGGCGGACCGGGGTATCACCACCGTTCGTAGCGATCAAAGTATACGTCACCTGTGATGAAAAATTTGTAACATAGTGTAACAACCGCCGGACCTGACACAAAGTGTTACAAAACCGCCTGATCCTGCCATGCTGCTGTTACATTCACGTGCTTTAATAATAATCGAGAAATGAATCTTCAACCTGAAAGAAGGAGAACTACCATGAACAGCAAAACACTCGTTACCGCCGTTGTCGCTGCACTGGTTGGCGTTGGACTGGCCGTCGGTACGGTAAGCTTTGCCCAGAATACAGGCCATATGGGCAATTACCAGAATACCGGGATGATGGGCCAAACCACCCAGAAAACCGGCACCCTGACCCATGGCACTATGCATGGACAGACAGTGCTGCAAAACACCCACGGCAACATGCATGGTAAAAATTTCCGTGACCATAACCCGGGAACACACCATGCGAATGCCGGAAGATTTGCAGCCGACGCCCCGTGCCACCAGGTTCCAGGGAAAGCACTTAGCAAGGCAAAAACCAAGTAAGGCTTCTGCCCCGGTTTTCCCGGCAGCGGACAGGCCCGGCATCGCCGGGCCTGTCGTCAGGGGAATCACTGCTATTTGCCGGCGCGCTTTTTCAGTGCCTTGAAGAAATCACGAATGCGCCTGGCGTTGGTGCCTCCATCGCCACCGCCGCCAAAACGCGACACGGAACGCATATCCACCCGGCTGCGGTTCTTGCCGAGCGCGGTAATATGAATGACCACGTCATCACTGAAACCGAACCAGAACGTTTTTTCGGTCGCTTCGATATGTTTTTCCGCACGGTCGGGTTCCCACAGTTTCCACCCCTTGTCGCGGATGACCTCGAGCGCCAGGTCGAACGCCCTGTCTGCAGAAACCGGCAGCTCCAACGGCTTGATATCGGGATAGGCCTCTTTCTGCAGGCTTGCGATCCCCTCGCCACCGTAGATCCTCGAGTTCGGCGCATTCCAGAACTTCGGCGG
>JALUUZ010000012.1 GCA_027021095.1 Gammaproteobacteria bacterium | reverse complement strand
TCTCGGAGGCCTCCCCTATTCAAACCCCTGGCTTACTGGAACGGGCGTCTGCTCACTGACCAACAAGGCAGGGCCAGCATCGACTTCAAGCTCCCTGACACGCCAGCGGCATGGCGGATACTGGTAGTAGCGACCGATGACACCGGGCAGGTGGGCCTGGGACATACCACCGTTACAGTCGTCAAGCCCCGGCCGTCTTCACCGCCCAGCACCATGGCACCGATGAGCAGAACAGGCGTACTCAGACCGTAACGATCTGCATCATATTGGTCCCGCCCTTGACACCAAGACGCGCGCCCTTGGTCATCACCGCCTGGTCACCCGCGTGGATATACTTTGGGAATTTACCCTTCAGAAACTCCACGACTTCATCGACGACTTCCTCGTGGGCCGTTTTCGTGTGCGTAAAATGCACCGGGTACACACCACGATAGAGTGTCAGCTTGGTCACGGTATCGAGATTCGGACTCAACGCGTAAATAGCGACGCCGGAACTGATCCGGCTCATATAGATACTGGTCTTGCCGGATTCGGTCAGGGTAAAAATCGCCTTGATCGTAGGCTTAAGATCGACATCCTTGCCGTATTTCTCGACCAGGTGGTGCTGACCCTCATGGTGATGATTGGCGGCATACATCGCGCTCATCGCAATCGTTTCCTCGGAATGAAAGAACTTGTCATCGAGCCGGTGATGTGACACCCTGGCCTCGCGCTCCTGCTCGGCGCCCTTGACGATCGCCGCCATACTTTCAATGACCTCGACCGGGTAATTCCCGGTAGCCGTCTCGCCGGACAGCATCACCACGTCTGTACCATCGAGCACCGCATTGGCCACATCGAACACCTCAGCCCGGGTCGGCGTCGGCAGGGTAATCATCGACTCCATCATCTGTGTAGCAGTAATGACACAGCGGTTTGCCATCCGTGCTTCCTTGATGAAACGTTTCTGCAGTCCGGGCAGATGAGCGTCACCAACCTCGACCCCGAGATCGCCGCGTGCGATCATGATCGCATCGGCCGCTTTGATGATCTCCTCGATGTTCTGCAATGCCTCGTTACGCTCTATTTTCGCAATGATGCCGGCCCGGCAACCCAGCTCTGCGAGAATGCCGCGCACCTCGCGAATGTCATCGGCACTCTTGACGAACGACAATGCAAAGTAATCCGGCTGCAGGTCAGCCACCGCCCGGATGTCGCTCTTGTCTTTTTCCGTCAGCGACGGTGCGGACAGCCCGCCACCGCGCTTGTTCAAGCCCTTGTGTCCACTCAGCCTGCCACCACGCTCCACGCTGCAGACGATCTGCGTGCCTTGGACCTCCTGCACCTCGAGGGCGATCAATCCATCCGCTAGCGCCAGTTCATCACCGGCCTTGACGTCATTGATCAGTTCCTTGTAATCCAGCCCGACACGTTCCTTGGTCCCATCATGCTCGCCACAGGCGGCATCCAGAACAAACTGCTGCCCGGCCTCCAGATCGACCGACCCGCCACCGGCGAAATCCAGGATCCGCAGCTTTGGGCCCTGCAGATCCACGACGATGCCAACCGGCTGAATCGTCTCGCTGACCCCACGAATCAGTTCAATGGTACGGATGTGGGCCTCCACCGTACCATGTGAAAAATTATGTCTCGACGCATCCATGCCCGCCTTGATCATCCTGCGGATGATTTCTTCATTGGCACGATCCGGGTTGATCGTCGCCAGGATTTTCGTCCGCCGGCGGACTCTTTCGTTTTCTTCACCTTCAAATACCATGCATTTCACCTAATAGGGGGATAAACAGGCCATGTCGTCCAAATCATCGCTACCAAGCCTATTATGCCATATTTCGATGCATGACGCATGAACAGGAAAAATGCATACTAGCCCAGACTTCTGCCACTGCCCGCCGCGAGAAGGTTCTAGCCCGCATTTCTCACCACCGTTCGTCGCGAGACGGGGCAAGGGTGCGGCATGGGTGGCTTTCGCGACCGGGGCGGGCAAGACCATGTTGCAGAAAAAACTTCCAGCCAAGGGGTGTTTTATTTCAGCGAGGCTTACGGTATCATTGCGCCGGTTAAACAGGATACAAACTAACGGCAACGCTTATGAAAGGTTTTACCAAGTCGATCAACGTCATGAAGGGGTTTATCTTCTGGAGCCGGTGGCTGCAGGCGCCCCTGTACCTTGGACTGATTATCGCCCAAGGCGTCTATGTCTATCACTTCACGGTGGAATTGGTTCACCTGTTCGATATCGATGCAGGTACGGCCAAGTGCATCACTGTCTACGGCACCGACAAAAAGAAAGTCGAGTCCACCCAAAGTACCGTCTGCAAGAAAAAACAGGCGGACGGCGCCAACGCCAGGCAGGGTGGCACCCAGGTCGCCATCGAAGCTGAAGTCAAGGTGATGCTGTCGGTGCTGACCTTGATCGATGTGGTCATGATCGCCAACCTGCTGGTCATGGTGATCATCGGCGGCTACGAGACCTTTGTCAGCCGCCTGCAGCTGGAACGTCACCCGGATCAGCCGGAGTGGCTGTCACAGGTCAATGCCGGCATGTTGAAAGTCAAACTGGCCATGGCACTGATCGGCATTTCTTCGATCCACCTGTTAAAGACTTTTATTCTCGCGCCCTACCTGCACAATGACACGATCATGTGGCACGTGATCATCCACCTGACATTCGTCGCCTCGGCGATCGCGATGGCCTTTACCGACCGACTGATGCATCCACCGAAAAGTAATGCAGCGAAATAGGCGTTTTCATCCTGTCATCGTGCTGGTGATACTGACACTGCTGCCGGCTGCCGTGCCCGCGGCGCGGCAGAAGACCTATCTCGAACGGCTAGCGATCGCACGCGAGCAGCACGATATGACACGCCTGCACAAAACGAAACAGGGCGCACATATCCGGCACTTCAGCAGCGACGGCTGCAGCGGCGGCATGTCCTCCAGCTGGCACTACCTGGCACGCAAGATTCCGGCGTTTTCCAAGCATTTTCACAAACATCCGCCATGGCTGGACTGCTGTACCAGGCATGATATGGCCTACTGGCAGGGTGAAACAGAAAACGGTTTCCATAAGCGCCTGCAGGCCGACCGTGAACTGCAGCGCTGTGTCGTACAGCAGGGTGACAGGATCGCCGCCAGGATCAGCAAAAAGTACGGCATTCCTGAAAACAAGGTGAAACGCTATTTCCGCATCACCGCGAGACTGATGTTCCATGCGGTCAGGGCCGGCGGAGGCCCGTGCACTCCTTTCCCCTGGCGCTGGGGTTACGGCTGGCCCAAGTGTAAATAACAGAATCCGGCTACTGGTAGACCTCGATCTCAGCGACACGCAACACCTTTTGCTGCTTGTTGCCGCTTTCATACACAAAGCTTGGCTTGATCACCCTGGCCACCTTGCCTTTCATGTTCTTCTGATCCGACTTCACCATCGTCACCTTGTATTTCTCTTCATTCGCCTCGTTCTCTACGAACGCCGAACCGACTTTGGGTGACTGCTCTTTGACATCATAGGTTTCGAGCAATACGAGCAGCAGCGCCCTGGCTTCGCGCAGGCGTTCTTTCTCCTTACCCTTTCCAAGCGCACGGATATCCTCGTCCAGCTTGTCGATCACCCCGATCAGGCCGACACACATACTGTTGACGACAGACCAGTCATAACCCTCACGCATCTTGCGTAACTCAGCCTTTTGTTCGGCGACGAATTCTTTCAGGCTCGACAGCAGCCCTTCTATTTCACTTACCTTGGCGCTTACCTCCGCGGTCTTTTGCAACAACGCCTTGTTGGTCCCGGCGAAGTCCTGAAACTGCATATCCATTTCCTTGACCAGCTGCCTGACTTTTTCATCCATGTGGCCACTCAAGACTTTAAGAAAGCTGTTCTCCGTCTTCTGAATACGCAGCTTGACTTCCTTGATATGCTTGTTCTGCACATCGAATTCCTTACCGAGTTCTTTCATCTGGCGAATCAGATTGTCAGGCGATTCGACGATCTTCGCATTGCGCCCAAGCCGCACCAGCACGAAAAGTATCCCCAGAAACACGAGTGCGATCAACGCCAACAAAAGATAATGCCATATACTCATCTGCTCCACCTCGGTCTGGCCGGCTTCCATATCGGCATCGGTTTTCGCTGCATCCGTTCCTGTTGTCCCCTGTCCGGCCGTCTTGTCACCGGACCTCAACACCGTACTACCGGACTTGGTATCCTGTTTTTTCGATTGTTTGTGTTTTTTCTCTTTTTTCTGTTTCGCGGCCACAGGTTTTTTTCCTGTACCGGCAAGTACATCCGGTCCCAGTTCCAGCGACTCGAAAAAACCGGTCTGCATCTCCACGTATTCCGCTGCGACAGCCTTGCCGGCCACTGCTGCAAACACCAGCAAACCGCTGTATACCAGAAAAAAGAACAAAGTCCGTATTCTTTTCATTGTACTGCCATCATCGAGTTCCTGCATTACGGTACTGATATTCTAGACCCAGCCCCCGTACCAGTAAATAGCTGTGCCATATATTTTCGCCAGCCAGGATAGATCATGACACCGTTGCAGTCATGGTCACGACCTATCAAGGCGGTTCATACGGGGTGTGGTGCGCACGACGCACCCAACCAATGTAAAGCTCCTGGAGATCGCTTGGAGCCCGAACCCGCGGGCCGGAAGTTTTTTCTGCAACATTGCCCAAGCCCGCCTTTCTTACCACCGTTCGTCACGAGACGGTTCAAGGGTGCGGCATGGCTGGCTTTCGCGACCGAGGTGCGCGCAGGCATAGTCAATACTATGTCGAGCACGCCGACAGAGTGAAAGCCAGCCAGGGCGTGCCATTGGGCCGTCGCAGTAGAAGGGTGGTGAG
>JALUUZ010000011.1 GCA_027021095.1 Gammaproteobacteria bacterium | reverse complement strand
CCTGCCTTGCTGCGCTTCGATTCGCCTGAAGCAATCGATCACCTCGGCCGCCTCCTTCTCAGTATCAAAGCCGACAGCCAGATTATAAAACGGCGCGCCGCTGAAACCGACTGCATCGGTTTCATAGACGACCGAAATGTCCAGCGCTCCGAACTCCCTGCTCAGCGCCTGGCAGCATGTTGTGATGTTCGACTCCCGGTCGATATTGCTTCCGATGCTTGCATACACCCTGGCCACGTTGACACTCCGTTACGGGTTGACGCTGCCGCGTTCGATGATGATACCGACATCCCTGGCCATACTCAACGCCCCCTGTTTGTTCACCGTCAGGCGCAGCCAGGGTACGGCAAACTCGTCAAGGACGATCGCAGCGACACGTTCGGCCAGCGTCTCGACCAGTTCGAAGCTCGCGTCTTCGACATATTCGACGATACGTTTCGCCACCGCCTTATAGTCCAGCGCATCGTCGATCTTGTCGGTCGCCGCGGCCTTGCGTACATCAGTGGCCATCTCCAGATCGAACACCACGTCCTGTTTTATACTGCGCTCCCAGTCATAGATACCGATCACCGTTTTGATTCTCAAATCCCGAATAAAGACTTTATCCATAGCTACCCGCAAACGACCTGCTGTAAAAATGATGCTGCTGACTATTTCAGCAACGCAAACAATTGATTTGTCGTGGCAAATTCTACAAAATCACGACTGTGTAAGCGAATCTGTTTTACCTTTCAAGTAAGATTGAACTATGTCTTTGATAACTATAAATTATATCGACCTGTCGTTGATCACACTCGGTTACCTCGCCGGTTCAGTGTCGAGCGCGATCCTGGTTGCCAAGGCGCTGGGGCTGGCTGATCCACGCAGTGCCGGTTCCGGCAACCCCGGCGCGACCAACATGCTGCGCCTGAGTGGCAAGAAAGCGGCGGCATTGACACTGGCTGGCGATGTACTCAAAGGTTTTATCCCGGTATTCGCCGCAAAACTTCTTGGCGTCAGTGAGCTGGCACTGATGCTGACCGCACTGGCTGCTTTCCTGGGACACCTCTACCCGGTATTTTTTCATTTCAAAGGCGGCAAGGGTGTGGCGACAGCCCTGGGTGTGCTGCTCGCTGCCTACTGGCAGATCGGCCTCTTTACCTGTATCGTCTGGCTGCTGACTGCCACCCTGCTGCGTATCTCGTCACTTTCCGCACTGACCGCGTTTCTGCTGACCCCCGTCTTCGTGCTGCTGTTCTTCAACCGGCCGCCGGTCCTCAGTGTCGTCACGCTGATCACGGTCATGATTTTCTGGCGTCACCGTTCCAACATCAAAAACCTGCTTCACGGCACCGAAGGAAAGTAGGGGTTCCCAGCCCGGCTTTCGCCCGGTCGGCGAGCCAGCGTGTAAAAGCATTTTCGCGTGGTGCGAGGCGATTTGTCATGGTGGGGGTGCGTACAACGCACCCTACTTTGGTGCATGATATTTTCTTGGTGTAAATCCTTTGGTGTGCTGCGCACACCGTCACCACGAGGTAGGGTGCGTCGTAGGTACCAACACCAAGGCAAATCAAATGATATCGCGTGGCGATCCTTCTACACGCGATATTTCCATACCGTAAACCCTTCGGTGTGCTTCGCACACCGTCACGATGAGGGCGAAGGCATCGTATGTACCAACACCACGACGAATCATATTGCGTCGCGTGACGAACGCTGGTGATCGACGCGGACTGAAACACTACCCTCATGACTTCCCGGTCAACGGCGGCAGGCTGTCCAACTGCCAGCGGGGCTGTGCACTGATCACCGCTTCCTCGCTCTGGCCGTGCGCCAGCCGCAGGCTGCCTGCATAGGCAATCATCGCTCCATTGTCGGTACAGAATTCCAGGCGTGGAAAGTACAACGCGATCGCCTGCTGCCGTGCCAGGTCGTGCAGCGCACTTCGCAGGCAGGCATTGGCACTGACCCCACCGGCAATCACCAATGTACGAATACCGGTCTGCTCCACTGCACGCCGGCACTTGATGACCAGGCTGTCGACCGCCGCTTCCTGAAACGCAAACGCGATATCCGCCCGGGTCTGCTCACTGACCCGCCCCTCCTCAGACTCTGCTTCCCGCAGGGTGTTGAGGGCGAAGGTCTTCAATCCACTGTAGCTGAAATCCAGTCCCGGCCGGTTGGTCATCGGCCGTGGAAAACGGTATACACCGGCACGCCCTTTTGCCGCCAGCCGGGCCAGTTCCGGTCCGCCGGGATAGGGCAGTCCAAGCAGCTTTGCGGTCTTGTCGAAGGCCTCGCCGACCGCATCGTCGACCGACTCGCCCAGGATCCGGTAATGCCCGACCGCATCGACCTGTACCAGCATGGTATGGCCGCCGGACACCAGCAATGCGACAAAGGGAAACGCCGGCTGTGGATCTTCCAGCATCGGCGCCAGCAGGTGACCTTCCATATGGTGTACCGCCACCGCGGGAATACCCAGCGACCAGGCCAGTGCACGGCCGATCCCGGCACCGACCATCAATGCGCCAATCAAGCCTGGGCCGGCGGTGTACGCAATTCCGTCAATATCGGCTAAACTCAGGCTGGCATCCGCCAGAGTCTGGCGGATCAGCGGCAGTGTCTTGCGGATATGGTCACGCGATGCCAATTCCGGCACCACGCCGCCATAGCGGGCGTGGATCTGCGTCTGGCTGTAAAGCTTGTGCGCCAGCAGGCCGCTGACTGTATCGTAGACCGCAACGCCGGTCTCGTCACAGGAGGTCTCGAGGCCCAAAACGCGCAGTCTTGTACTGAAATCTGTCATATTTTTTGCATTTTACATGAGTTCGGTATAAAATCGCGCACTTTGTAACGAAAAGTCCACCAAACCTGAGGTAGCAGCACTAATGCCAAGCGTAAAAGTCAGAGAAAACGAACCGTTCGACGTCGCACTGCGCCGTTTCAAACGCTCTTGTGAAAAAGCCGGCATCCTGGCCGAGATCCGGCGCCGTGAATATTACGAAAAACCCACCTCGATGCGCAAACGCAAGGCCGCCGCCGCGGTCAAACGCCACGCCAAAAAAGTGCAACGTGAAACCCTGCGCCGCACCCGGCTGTACTGAGCCGACGGGCAGCGAACTGCACTCATGTCACTGAAACAGCAGATACTCGATGACGTCAAACAGGCCATGCGCGCCAAGGACAAGCCGCGGCTGAACGCATTGCGGCTGATCACCGCTGCGATCAAGCAGATCGAGGTCGACCGTCGTATCGAGTCACTGGATGACAGCCAGGTCACTGAGGTGCTGACGAAAATGGTCAAGCAGCGGCGTGATTCACTGGATCAGTACCGGCAGGCCGGACGTGACGACCTGGCCGGGCAGGAGCAATACGAACTGGATCTCATTCAAACCTACCTGCCGCAGCCTCTGTCGGAAAAGGAAGTCAGCAGGCTGATCGAAGACGCCATCGCCGAAACCGGGGCGAGTGCAATGAAAGACATGGGTAAAGTCATGGGATTGCTGAAACCCAAGCTGACCGGCCGTGCCGACATGGGCGCTGTCAGCAAGCTGATCAAGAGCAGGTTGTCCTGACCGCCTGCCATCCACACACCCTCCCTGCAACCAGCGAAAATTTAACGTGCCCGGCACCCTGTGCCTGGCTTTGCAAGCACTCGCCACTACAATAACGCACCAAAGCTGGCCATGGCCCGGATGACCTGTTCAAATTTACTGCCCTTTTCGGTCAGGGTGTATTCCGTGGTCGGTGGAATGGTATCGTAAACCCTGCGTTTGATCAGTCCCTGTTCCGCAAGAAATCGTAGACGTGCTGCAAGCACTTTCGGGCTTATCCCGTCAAGGCTTCTTTGCAATTCGGAGTAGCGACGGCTTCCTGCCAGCAATTCGCGAATAATCAATGTTGTCCATTTTCCCTCAATGATTCTGGCGGTTTTACGAACGGGGCACTCTGCAGAACATACATCGCCTGACATAGGATCATTACTTACCATCATTGCACCTGGTTTCTATTTAGTAACTACTTCCCAATATATAGTACGAATGCTAGATTGTCTATCCAGTCCATAACCACGAGGTGAAAACAATGAAAAAACTCAGCTGGCTATTGCGTCTTATCGCCTTACTGCAACTAGTGCTTGGCCTGGGCTTTCTGTTTGCCCCCAACCTGCTTTTGCAGGCAATGGGACATTCCATCCCCCCGGAGGACCTGCACTACCCGTTGGGAATGCTGGCCGCCCGCTTTATTGTCTACGGCCTGGTCCTGTTCGTTGTTGCGCGTTACCCACAACAAAATCTTCTGTGGATCGATGGCATGATCATGATCCAGTTTATCGACCTGGGTGTCGGCGCCTATTATACAATGCAGGGTGTGGTTCCGTTCTCCCTTTCCTGGATGCCCATGTTCAATGCCAGCTGGATCATTCTTCTGTTATGGACATGGCGACCGTCCAAAGTAATACGCACGACATCCTGATGTTACATCACCCTTATCACTGGTTGCAGGTTCGCTGGTTACTGAAAACCTGCCCGGTACGGTTGTTCGACCGTCTGGGCAGGCTGGACTGGTATTTTGCAGCACACAGAAAAGCCGCTTCAGTAATCAATATCATTCCAGACCCGTTACATGCAGTCAGGGAAATGCGCCGTGTGGTGAAATCAGGCGGACTGATCTCGGTATTGGCGCCCGACGACAACATCTATGCCTGCATGCGCCGCAGCCTTGTGCCGTCCCACGACGAACAGGAGCCAGGAAGCGCAGGCTAGTCGGACTTGGGGAAAGGCCCGGCAACACCGCCTGCCGAGACCCAGCCACGGCCAACCTTCTTGATGTCTCCGATCACCAGGTCGAAACGCTTGTTGCCACTGATAAAAGAAAC
>JALUUZ010000010.1 GCA_027021095.1 Gammaproteobacteria bacterium | reverse complement strand
AGAGACGGCCTTGCAAAGTTTCTGGCACAATACCGCGCTGTAGGTCGCGTGGCGCCAGAACTCGGTCAACCCGAGTTTACCACTGCGCGGATTCTTGAATACTTTGCCGACCGAGACCCCAAGCGCCATATCCATGACCATGTCATACCCCAGCACCCGGGAGATCACATCCTGCAATGAGTTCAGCTCACCGCTGTAACCATACAATGGTGAACGCGCAAAGCGAATCAATTGTGCCGCCAGGCTGGGGTCCGTTTCAACGATTTCTCCCAGGTCACGTGCACTGGCATAAGGATTTGCATTCAACTGTAACAGCCGCTGTGCGATCGTCGGCATCGCCGGCAGACTGTCGAGGGACTTCAACCTGTCGCGGATCTGCTCCTTGCGACCGGTCTGATACAGACTGTCGTCTTCTTCGGGCCCGGCCTCCCCGGGCATATTGACGAAAAACGCGTCGTACATCGCCGGTCCCTGCAGCAGGCAGAAATTGCCGCCGCCAACCATACATAGTTCATCTTCGCTGACCTGAAAATAAACCGGCTTGGAACAGGCAAAACTGTCATGCACCTCGGCCCCGATCTGATAGGCCAGTGCCAACGGCAATACCTGGTCTTTCATGTAGACCGGCCACTCCATGCGAATCTCATCGGCCGAGAGCGTCACCAACTTACGGTCCAGGTTTTCGTTCAATTTGTCGATATCCAGCACCCCGTTGAGTGGATAGATCACCATCAAGCTGCCCTTGGCATCACGCATGATATTGGCGACCGCGACACGGCTTGGGTCTATGTCCAACGCAACCACTGCCTTGGCCAAAGAAAGCTGCGGCTGAAATTTAATCAGCTCATACTCGATACTTCGCTTTTCAAAGTATTTTTGTATCTCGATTGGTAACATTGCTCTACCCTTTTTCTAATTAACCACTTGCATGTGACGTCAGCATGGTTGCAAGCCCGTGCGGCACAGCGGCCACTTTCAGGCAAGCACAGCCTGCACAACCAAAAACCAGTGACTGGCTCTAGTTAAATGCAGATTTAATGCCGGATTCGATCTTTCTTTCCCTTACTTTGTATACGGAAGATACCCAAGTCAAAAAACCGGAACCAGCCCGCATTTCTCACCACCGTTCGTCGCGAGACGGTGCAAGGGTGCGGGATGGGTGGCTTTCGCGACCGAGGAGCGCGCAGGCAAGCAGGGTGCGTTGTACGCACCGCCACCACCGTAAAACAATTTCACCGGCAGAGATTACGTGGCACAATAGCCGCTTTCCACACCACGGCCCGATCACGGACAAAGGTTTCAACAGATGATTCACAAGGACTTAACAGCGCTTTATGACAAGACCGGTCAGCTTCTACTACTCCTGATTTTTCTGCTATTGGCGACTACGGCTCAAGGCAAATTCATGTATGTCAGTGACAAACAGAAAATGCCGGTCCGCGCCGGCAACGGGCTTGGGCATAAAATCGTGAAAATGATCCCGGTCGGCACCCGGTTGCAGGTAATCCGTTCGGACCCGAAAAGCGGTTATACCCTGGTTCGTTATGCGGCAAACAAAACCGGTTGGGTACTGTCGAAATCGCTGGTCACAGAAAAACCGGGCAGTGTGCAGCTGGCCGCCGCAAAGAAACGTATCGAAAAACTCGAGGCGGAACTCAACGCACTGAAAAACAAGACACTCACCCCTGCACCCAAACCGGCGGACGACCAAGCCAACAGGACTGTCATCGAGGCGTTGGAAAAAATCATTGCCCAGGTCGAAGACCAGGCCAGGTTGCTGGCAAAAATCAAGGCAACGAATGAAAAACTGCTGGCACACTCAGGTGTTCCGGGCACCGCGGTCCCCACCGACAACCAAAGCTGGTTTATCTGGGGGGCCGTAGTAGTCGGCATCAGCTTCTTTACCGGCATCCTGGTCACGCGCATTCGCTGGAAGACACGCTCGATCTGGAAATGACTGTACGGCCCAGCGGTTTTCCTGCCTTCAGTCTGGATAAAGCTGGCTGACATCACGCACCGCACCCCGGGATGCCGACGTAGTCATCGCCGCGTAAGCTTTCAATGCGTCGGAGACCTTGCGGTCACGCTTGGGCTTCCACGCCTGCGCCCCCTTGAGGTCCATCAGTTCCCGGCGCCGCGCCAGGTCCTGTTCGGAGACATCGACTGCGATACGGCGGCGTGGAATATCGATCTTGATCAGATCCCCCTCTTCGACCAAACCGATCGCGCCGCCTTCCGCCGCCTCGGGCGAGATATGCCCGATCGACAGGCCGGAGGTGCCTCCCGAAAAACGCCCGTCCGTCAACAACGCACACTGCTTGCCTAAGCCCTTGGACTTGAGATAGGAAGTGGGATACAACATTTCCTGCATGCCGGGACCACCGCGCGGTCCTTCATAACGGATGACCACTACATCACCCGGCTTGATCCTGTCACCCAGGATTGCCGCGACCGCATCCTCCTGGCTTTCAAAGATCCGTGCCGGACCGGAAAACACCAGGATACTCTGGTCGACCCCTGCAGTTTTGACGACACAACCATCGACAGCGATATTTCCGTACAGTACCGCCAGGCCGCCATCCCGGCTGTAGGCATGCGCGATATCACGGATACAGCCGTTTTCACGGTCAGTATCCAGCGACGGCCAGCGTTTGCTCTGACTGAATGCCTCAGTGGTACGCACGTTCCCAGGGCCGGCGCTGTATAATGTACGCACCTGCTCATCACCGGTAGTACGGATATCCCAATGCGCCAGCGCCTCCTGCATCGACCGCGCATAGACGGTATGCACATCGGTATGCAGCAGGCCGCCACGCTCGAGTTCGGCCAAGATCCCCATGACGCCGCCGGCACGATGCACGTCCTCCATATGGTATTGCTGCGTACTCGGTGCGACCTTGCACAGGTGCGGCACGCGGCGCGAAAGCTTGTCGATATCCGCCATGCTGAAATCGACACACGCTTCCTGTGCCGCGGCAAGCAGGTGCAGTATCGTGTTGGTCGAGCCGCCCATCGCGATGTCCAGGCTCATCGCGTTTTCAAACGCCTGGCGGTTGGCGATATTGCGCGGTAACACGGCCTCATCGTCCTGTTCGTAGTATCGGCGCGCCAGATCGACGATCAACCGTCCTGCCTCGACGAACAGTTGCTTACGGTCTGCATGGGTCGCCAACAGGCTGCCATTGCCCGGTAACGCCAGCCCCAGCGCCTCGGCGAGACAGTTCATGGAGTTGGCGGTAAACATGCCCGAACAGGAACCGCAGGTCGGGCAGGCGGAACGTTCCATCTGCATGACTTCACCGTCGGTCATGTCCGGACTCGCAGCCGACACCATTGCATCGACCAGGTCCAGGTGTACTTCTGTCCCACCGATCACACTCTTACCCGACTCCATCGGCCCTCCTGACACGAACACGGCAGGAATATTCAGACGCAATGCGGCATTCAACATGCCCGGAGTGATCTTGTCACAATTGGAAATACAGACCATTGCATCGGCACAATGTGCGTTGACCATGTACTCGACCGAATCGGTAATGATTTCACGGCTCGGTAAACTGTACAGCATGCCGCCGTGTCCCATCGCAATACCATCATCGACAGCAATGGTATTGAACTCCTTGGCCACCCCGCCGGCTGCCTCTATTTCGCGGGCCACCAGCTGACCGAGATCCTTTAGGTGCACATGCCCTGGCACAAACTCGGTAAAGGAATTGACCACCGCGATAATCGGCTTGTCAAAATCGGCGTCAGTCATCCCGGTAGCACGCCACAAGGCACGTGCACCCGCCATGTTTCTTCCCTCAGTCGTGGTTTTGGAGCGATATTTAGGCATAGTGCGTCATTTCCTGGTTGGTTCCGGCCGCGGCTGCACTGCGGCCCGGTAAAAATGGTTGTAATTTAGTATACAAGTTCCTAGAATGTACACAAAGTAGACAATCTTGATTCGGGCTATAGTTAAAACAGCAGTAAAAACAAATATTCTATCACAAGGAAATGATACTAATGGGTGCTGTGTCAACCTCGATCGCCAAAATCACTCCGCCAAGGCTAAGCAAAGTTTATCCGCGTCAACGCCTGTTCCATGCACTGCAGGATGGATTCAGCAAACCGGTGATGTGGATCAAGGGCTGTGCCGGCGCCGGCAAAACCACAGTCGTTGCCGACTACCTGGCACAAGAACAGATAGCACACCTGTGGTACCAGGTCGACGGCGGCGACAGCGACCCGGCGTCGTTTATCTACTATCTGACGCTGGCCGCGAAAAAACTGTTGAAGGCCAAGACCGCCAGGCTGCCCGCGTTCAAACCCGAATACCTGCCGGGACTGCAGAGTTTCGCCCGCAACTATTTCCGCACCCTGTTCAGTTTTCTTCCCGAACCCTGTGCCTTGGTACTTGACAATTTCGACGAATGCACCGATACAGGTCTGTTCTATCAACTGCTGACCACCGGGCTGGAACAGATCCCGGCCCACGTCACAGTGATCATCATCAGCCGCGAAGACATCCCGGCAGAACTGACCGCGCTGAAAGCGGCTGACCGCTCGTTCCTGTTCAACCCGCAGGATCTGCAACTGACACGCGAAGAATGCCGGCAGCTGTTCCAGGCCAAAACCGGTACCGATTGCACCGCGGACCTCGACGAATATATCGACCTGGCACACCGGATGACACAGGGCTGGGCCGCCGGACTGGTATTGATGCTGGACCGGATCGCAGACAAATCGCTGTCGGAGAAACACGGGCTCGATGACAACCAGGTCGTTTTCGACTATTTCGCACACCAGGTGTTTTCACTGCTGGAACCCGAGCTCCAGGAATTCCTGCTCAAGACCGCGTTGCTGCCGGCACTGACTGCGGACCTGGTGCAG
>JALUUZ010000009.1 GCA_027021095.1 Gammaproteobacteria bacterium | reverse complement strand
CAGGTAACGGGCCAACGGACCCGTCGCCGCACAGTCCTCGATCAGCAGGTCGTCGATCGAGTCCGCATGCCGCCGATCGAAACGATTGGTGTACTCCAGTACTGCCGCATCGCCCTGTGAGCGCACCCTGCGGATGATCTCATCCACCACCTCACTGACCTCTGTGTCTGACAGTGAATCCCAACGGATCAGTGTCTCCAGCTGCTGCCAGAACTCGGCATCCCGGCTGTCCAGTGTTCTTATCTTCACGCGTCTTTACCCCCAGCGATTTCGTGCCTGCTAAGCTGCCACTGCATTTTCGATTTGCCGGATAAATTCCTTGATCCGTGCCGACTGCAATTTCATCGATGCCTTGTTGACCACCAGGCGCGAACTGATATCGGCGATATGCTCTACCGGCGCCAGGCCATTGGCCTTCAGCGTACTGCCGGTATCCACCAGGTCGACGATACAATCGGCCAACCCGGCAATCGGCGCCAGCTCCATCGACCCATAGAGCTTGATGATTTCGGCCTGTTGTCCCTTCGTCGCAAAGTGGCTGCGCGCGGTCTTGACATACTTGGTCGCCACCTTGATACGCTGAGCGCTCAACGACTTGCCCTCCTGGGCCGCCACCATGATCCGGCAGGTTGCAATTTTCAGATCCACCGGCTCATACAACCCCGTACCCTCGTGTTCCATCAGCACATCCTTGCCGGCGACGCCTACCTGGGCCGCGCCATACTCGACGTAGGTCGGCACATCGGCCGCACGGATCACCAGCAGCTTGACATCGTTCTGGTTGGTATCGAGAATCAGTTTACGGCTCGTATCCGGGTCATCGATCGGCACGATGCCGGCATACTCCAGTAAAGGCAGGGTGTCTTTCAGTATCCTGCCCTTTGATAGTGCTATCGTCAAGGTTTGTGTCATACCGCCTCTCTTTCCTCGCCTAGTGAATTCGCCTGATTCGCGCTCCCAGTGCCTGCAGCTTTTCCTCGATGCACTCATATCCCCGGTCGAGATGGTAGATCCTGTCCACTACCGTATCGCCTTCGGCAACCAGGCCGGCGACGATCAGGCTTGCCGACGCCCGCAGATCGGTCGCCATCACCGGTGCCGCGACCAGCTTTTCCACTCCCCTGATGATCGCGGTGTTGTGCTCGAGCGAAATATCTGCCCCCATGCGGCGCAGTTCCTGGGCATGCATAAAACGGTTTTCAAACACGGTTTCCGTGATCGTACCCACCCCCTCGGCAACTGCATTGAGCGCGGTAAACTGTGCCTGCATGTCGGTGGGAAAGGCCGGGTAAGGTGCGGTATGTATATCGACTGCCCTTGGACGTTGGCCATGCATGTCGAGTTCAATCCAGTCCTCGCCACGACTGATGTCGGCGCCGGCTTCCTGCAGTTTCAGCAACACCGCATCCAACTCGTGTGCACAGGTATTCTTGGTCTTGACATGGCCGCGTGTCATCGCTGCGGCCACCAGGAACGTACCGGTTTCTATCCGGTCAGGCAGTACTCGGTAGCGGCATCCCTGCAGGCTTGAAACACCCTGTATGCGTATCGTGGCCGACCCGGCCCCTTCTATCTTTGCGCCCATCGCGATAAGACAGTTTGCAAGATCCACCACCTCGGGTTCACGGGCTGCGTTTTCGATCACCGTCGTGCCTTCCGCCAGCGTCGCCGCCATCAACAGGTTCTCTGTGCCGGTGACCGTGACGATATCCAGGTTGATCGTGGCCCCTTTGAGCCTTTTCGCCCGCGCCCTGATATAACCGCCTTCGACACTGATCTGCGCACCCATCCGCTGCAAACCCTCGATATGCAGATTCACCGGCCTCGAGCCAATCGCACAACCGCCGGGCAGGGAAACCTCTGCCTCACCATAACGTGCCAGCATCGGCCCGAGTACCAGGATCGACGCACGCATGGTTTTGACCAAGTCATAAGGAGCGACGAAACGCTGAATCCTGGTAGGATCGATGTCTATGTGCGTGGACTCATCGACGGTCAACTCGACCCCCATACGGCCAAGCAGCCCCAGCATCGTCGTGACGTCTTTCAGGTGCGGCACATTTTCAATCGTCATGATCCCGTCAGCGAGCAAGGTCGCGGCTAGTATCGGCAGTGACGCATTTTTCGCACCGGAAATGTTGACCTCACCCTTCAACGGCCCGCTTGTGCTGATCTGTAGTTTATCCATGACCCAATACTCTTGTTTATTGTGTTTATTATCGTTGTCTGCCTGGCATCCTGACCCTGCCGCTACGACCCTTCGATATGCTGAAGTGCAAAAACGCTACCCTCACCACTGGCCGAAAACACCTCGAACCACTTGTCGACCTATGCCGACATGGCCTGCCATTCCGCCGGAGTGTAGGTTTTCAAGCCCAGCGCATGAATCTCGCCGGTATCGATTCTACGGCCCAGCGCGGCATACACCAGTTGATGCTGCTTGACCATGGTCAAGCCTTCGAATTCGGGGCTGACGATCACGGCTTCAAAGTGGGTGCCGTCATCCCCTTTGACCTCCAGGTAACTGGTCTGCAGGCCCTCGGCGATCAGCTGCTTGATTGTCTCACTCGTCATCATCTCTACTACTCACCTCACACTCTGCGAAAACACGCGTGCTGCCCCATAAGCCCCAGGCCCGGCTTCGCTCGACCCGGGCCGTTCGGTGTCCGGCAATGCCGGCATACTTCCCGGCCGCAGAAGCCACCGTTGCGCCGCCACGCGGCGAACGGTGGTCAGCAATCCGGGCCAGGGTATTTTCACGGCGCCAGGCACTGCCGCAAGAGTATAACAGATCGAGGAGACAGCAGGATCGATCAGCGGCCATTGCAGCACCCCATCCGGGCACGCCGTCGGGCGGCACTGATTTCTGTTTTTAAATCATACGGTTATGATATAGGTAACACGCGCTCCAAGTTGGTCATCCTGACGATTTTGAGCATCGGCTCCGAGGTATTGACAAAGTGGATGTTCTGATCCCTGTCCCTGGCTTCCTTCAGCCACTCCACCAGCAGCGCCGCGCCGGCAGTATTGGAATGGGTCACCCCGCTAAGATCGATTTTCAACTCCGGCTCATCCTTGAACAACCGCAATGACTTGTCGTAGACCGAAGACACGCTGACATTGTCCAGCCTGCCCTTCAGTTGAATAAAACCATCGGCTGTCTTGTTCAGCTCAGCCTGAACCTGTTTATCGTGCCTGTGCATATCCTTCTTCTTAGTCATCATGACCTGCAACCTTGACCAACCACGCACTTCTGTGTCCATCTACTTCACCACGTCCATCTTTGAGATTCTGTCCGGCATTCCCGGGCGCCAGTATCGCTGCATACACTTTTTTTACCTGTGCGCTGGCCTTTACCGCCAGGCAGCTTCAGGCCGAAACGGTACTCGGGAAAATTACTATTTTAACGTCAAGGAAACTCAAAACAACGTCTAAAATGCTTCGCTCCACTTTCAATTATATCAGAAATATTTTTTTGTGACAGAACTCACGTTTGGTGCGCTTGCAGGTAAAGCGGTCATTAACACGCTTCAGGTGTAATCAGATCAATCAGGGTTTGCACCTGCTCGACAAACGCCAGTGAACCACTCAGCGGCTTGACATACAGGTATAAAATCTTGTGATCGCTGTTCTGCGATAAAAAGTCCTGTATAAATTTGTTTAATCGCCGCAGATCTTGGGCAAACTCCGACTCGTCGATGAGTGCAAGCTGAGCGTTACGGTATCGCGTGCTCGTGGTACCGCATGCCACGGGATAAATACCAGGCTGCTGCAACAGTTCCATGACCGCCGCTGCAGCGGCTCCCTGCTCTTGTGTGCAGGCAGCCAAGTGCACCGGCACCCGTGCGGCAAGCAACGCCAGCTGCTGTAACGCCGGCTCCGGATCAGCAAGACAATGGACATCGACGACGACACCGACCAGGTTTTCGCCCAGGCACAACCATGCGTCCAACCAGTCCTCGAGCGCCGCCCGGCCGCCGCCGATGACCGCGGCGGGACACTCGGCACTGAACTCGAAGCGTTCACCGGCCTCCTGCTGCCATTGACGTAATAGTTCCACGCTCAAGCCGGTCTGCTGCTGCGCCGGTACATACACCGTCTCGAAGTGGTTCGCATAGTAACTCAGCTTCCAGTCCGCCGGCAGGTCCGGCGGATAATAGTCCTGCGTCCAGCCCACCTGGTCCCATCCCCAGGTCCCGACATCGATCACACTCACCAGCTGTTCCTCCGTTTGTCACACGCCGACCTGCGAAAACAATACCAGGCTTTGGTTTATGAATCACTGGTGCTGCGGTAGAATGACAGACTGCATTGATCAGTCTGACTCATCACCCATTGTATAAAATCTGAATATGGATGTATTAATTTATTTGTCCGCCCTGGCCGCAGGCTTTGCGCTCATCGTCTTCGGTGCAGACCGTTTTGTCACCGGCGCCGCCGCCACGGCCTGCAACTACGGCATCTCACCCCTGGTGATCGGCCTGACGATCGTCGGTCTTGGAACCTCCGCGCCGGAAATCCTGATCGCTGTGCAGGCCTCACTGAACGGCAACACCGCGCTGGCAATGGGAAACGCCATCGGCTCCAATATCACCAATATCACCCTGATCGTTGGTGTAACTGCGGTCATCGTCCCGCTCCGGGTCAAATCAGAGATACTCAAACGTGAGTTTCCGATTCTATTCGCCGTCACGCTGCTGGTCATGGTGCTGATCAGTGACGGTACCCTGGGTCGGATCGACGGTGTGCTGATGCTGTCAGGCCTGGCGATCATGCTCTACTGGGTCACCGTCATGGCACGCAGCGGGCGCAAAGACGATCCCATCGATGCAGAATACGAGGCGGAGATCCCCAAGAACCTGAGCAACGTGATGGCGATCTTCTGG
>JALUUZ010000008.1 GCA_027021095.1 Gammaproteobacteria bacterium | reverse complement strand
TGCATGGCCCGCTCCATAAAGCCTGCGTTCGATCTGCAGCGCCTTCGTATAGGCGTCGATCGACTGCGCCGTATCGCCCATCAGACGATACACATTGCCAAGATCGGCATAGCGAGCGGCCACCCGTTTGTGGCTGGCGCCAAGAAACTTCGTTTCCAGCTGCAAAGCCTGTTTATAATAGGTGATCGCCTGCGGATAATCCTTTTTCAACCTATAGATCAATGCCAGTTCCGCTTTTTTCTGCGCCAGGCTCAGGCCGGGGGATTTTTTTTCCTCGATCGCGATCGCTTTGCGGTAATAGGCTGCTGCCTTGTCGTAATGCCTGGTACGCCAGTAGATCATTCCCAGGTAGCTGTAACGCTTCGCCAACGCCGCAGAATCCGCAGGCAGACGGCGCTGTTCGATCTGCAGCGCTGCCTGGAACGACTGTATCGCCTTGTTCAACTGCCCGGTCTTCCAGTAGGCCAGGCCGAGACTGCCCAGGCGGCTGGCCAGTACGACCGAGTCCTGCGCTGCCGGGTTACGGCGCATCAACGCCACCGCTTTGCGGTATGCGCTGACCGCCTTGTGGTATTTCCGGGTCCGGTAATAACCGGTGCCGATAAAATTATACAGTGATGCCACCCGCGGGTGATTTTTGTCCGGGGAATTCAAATAAATCGTCAATGCCTTACGGTAATGATGAACAGCCTTGGCATGCTCGCCCTTCTGCGTGCTCAGCAAACCCAGCTGGTAATAGAGCGACGCGATCCGCCTTTTGTCTGCACTGGATTTGAACGGCGGTATGGTGACCGCAACAGCCTGCTTGTTACCGGCTGCAGCGGTTTGATGCTGCCTGCCCGCCTGGCCTGCATCCATCCGAGCCGGCGGCTTCTCCGCACCGGACTTACTGAACAGCGTACAGGAAGGCAGTACTGCAACCACCGTCAAGACCAATACACCATTGTAAAAACGCTTCATTTCATCTCCTTAAAACCTGCGCTGACGGTAAACGGAACGGATCAGTCCGCGGCCACTAAAACATTTCCTCCGGATTATCAGGGATTTCATTGTTGTTGAATTGCCGCGGTGGTGGTGCCGGGCGCGTATTCCGTTGCGTCTCGTTGAATCCCCTGTTGTTACGCAAAGGCCTGAACTGCCTGGGAACGGAAGCCGTACTGTCCCCGGGACGCGGTGCAGCCGGTGAGCCGGGCGCGCCCGGTGCTCCTGGCGCGCCCGGTGCACTTGGCATTCCTGGCGCACCGGGTGCCCCCGGGGCTCCTGGAGAACCCGGCGCACTCGGCATGCTGCCGATCCAGGAAGCCTGCGTCGGGACATATTTCTTGCGGAAATACTCTACGACCCCGGTCGACGAGCGCATCCCTGTCTTCGGGTCGATACGCACTTTGACCATTCCCCTTGGCAGCGGCATATTCTTTTCAGGCAAGCCCTTCAGTGCATGCTTCATATAGGCAATCCACGCAGGCAAGGCCGCCTTGCCGCCGTACTCCCCACGCCCAAGCGGCTTGGAGCTGTCAAAACCGACCCAGACCGTGGTGACCAGGTGTGAATTGAAACCGGAAAACCAAGCATCTTTCTGATCATTGGTCGTCCCTGTCTTACCTGCGATATCCGAACGCTTCAACACCAACGCCTTTCTGGCAGTGCCGCGGCGAATCACGTCCTTGAGCATCGATGTCATCTGGTAGGCGTTTTGCGGGCTGATAGCACGTGGCGCAGGATAGCCAAGGACCTTCTTGCTGGCTCCCTTCTTGCCGCATTCATAGCAGGCGATCGCCGGTTCTGCACGGTAGATAGTGCCTTTCCCATACTGCCTGATCTTGGTGATATAGTAGGGTTCGATTCGAAATCCCCCGTTGGCAAACACAGCATAGCCTGCAGCCAGCTGCAACGGCGTCACCTCCGCGCTGCCAAGCGACAACGACAACGCATGCGGCAACTGTGCTTCCGAGAAACCAAAATTCTTCGCATGTTTGATACCATAGTCGATACCGATCCCCATCAGGATTCTGACCGCGACCAGGTTGCGCGACTGGGCGAGCGCGACGCGCATGCGCATCGGGCCTTTATATTTCTTATCCGCATTCTGCGGCGCCCAGATTTTATTGTTGCTGCCGGTCTGCTCATAAGTAATCGGCGCATCCGGAATAATCGTCGCCGGAGTAAAGCCCTTTTTGATCGCTGCAGAATAGATGAAGGGCTTGAAGTTGGAACCGGGCTGCCGCTTGGCCTGGATCACGCGGTTGAACTTGCTCTGGTAGTAGTCGAATCCACCAACCAGCGCGATGATCGCACCGTCCTTCGGTGACAAGGAAACCAGCGCACCGGCCACCTTCGGGATCTGCGCCAGCCGCCAGGTGTGCTTCGGCGTCGATTCCACGCGAATGATATCCCCGACCGACAAGGCTTCGGTCGCCTTGCGCAACCGCCGCCCGAGACGGCTTGGTTTGGTTGGCTTGGTTTCAATATACTTTCGTGCCCACTTGATCCCATCCCAGTTCAGTGTGATCTCGGTACCACCCAGCAGGTATACCTTGGCGCTTTTATCTTTCACTTCAGTAACCAGGCCGGGAATCAACCCGCCGATGACGGAATAATTCTTCAGCAGCTTGCGCTTTTGTTTCTCAGTGATGTTCGCCGGAATCGACTTGCGGTCTTCCGGTCCACGGTAACCGTGGCGGCGATCATATTCGAGCAGCGCTGAACGCAACGCCTTGTTGGCCCATTCCTGGTGTTTGACGCTGATCGTCGTATAGACGCTGTAGCCGTTTTTGTACGCCAGGTTACCGAACTGCTCGCGCATATAAATACGTACCATTTCCGCGATATAAGGCGCATCGACGCGCTTGACCTTGGTACGATGCTTCTGCGCCGTGATCTGCGCCCTGATTGCATTCTCATACTCCGCAGCGGTAATAAAGTCCAGTTCATACATGCGGCGCAATACATAGTTACGCCGGAGTTTTGCACGTGCCGGCTTTTTTATCGGATTCCACTTCGACGGTGCCTTCGGCAGGCCGGCGATCATTGCCGTCTGCGCCAGTGTCAGCTTGTTGACCGTAGTACCGTAGTAGGTGTTGGCCGCAGCCTGCACGCCATAGGCATGATTTCCGAGATAGATCTTGTTCAGGTAATACTGCAGGATCTGCTTTTTCGTCAGCTCGCGCTCGATCCTGAGTGCCAGCGCGATCTCGAGCAGTTTCCGCTTGATCGTCTTTTCAGGAGTCAAAAACAGGTTACGCGCCAACTGCATCGTAATCGTACTGGCACCCTGTGCCTTTCTTCCGGTCCTGGCATACAGCAGCAACGCCCTGGTCATACCGACATAGTCGACACCGATATGTTCGTAGAAGCGCTCATCTTCGGCGGCGATAAAGGCCTGTTTCAGTTTGTCTGGAAACTGCTCGAACTTCAGCGGGGTACGGCGCTTGCCGCCAAACTCGGCAATCAGCTTGCCTTCGCGGCTGTAGACACGCAGCGGCCGCACGAATTCCGAGGAACCCAGTTCTTCGGTCCCCGGCATATCCGGTGTAATATGCAGCCAGACGCCCAATGCCGCCATCACCACCATGATACCCAGCAGTACCGCGCTGATTATGACCACACTTAGGCTTCGCGCCAGAATAATCAGAATGTTATTGAAGTTCGCCTGATTGTCGGTTTTATTATATGCTCGCGACATAATGACCTAATATTCCTTGTATCCCTTGGCAACACACCAGGTACAGTCTGAATCGACACTATAATCGATACTATACCTGCTGCACGCAGAGATAATAACGCCAAATCCAGCTGAATGTGCTGGCCTGCGGCAATCTACGCAACTAATACCCATAAAAATAAAGAGGGTACCACTGGTTAACGCGTTGCGACAGAGTGTCTCTACAATAATAGCGTTCTCCAGAGGGCTTGCTCTATTATACATGGGCTGTAACAATATTATTACATTTTATATTTTACATTTTACCAGTGTGGGACTTGCCGCTTCATACCGCGGCGGGATGGTGCCAGGGGAAAATCATGCAGGATCTGCATTGCCCGTTTTCACAGACGATCACCACCGGTCTCTGCGGCTGCAGGCATGCGCTTGAAGTCACCCGGCGAGGCGGTGCCGAAACAGCCTGCCAGCACCAGCCCACGTTCCTGCAATGTGAATCGATCGCGGAAAGCCTCAAACAACACCTCTTGCCGATACTGGGTTTCGAAAACGACCTGCTCAAGGTCCCCCACAGTATGCTGCAAAAAACCATGATCGGCGGCCTTGGCGGGCTCGACCGCCTGGCTGGAAACGCGGCCGGCCGGAAAATCACGGACATCGGCGCACTGGCCGAACAAATGGCCGCGCGCGTCAGCACCCTGTCGGCGGACGAGTGGCAGCAGCTGGCACAACAGGTCCGCGACACCAAGCTGCGCAAGCGGCGTCAACCCAAGCCGGCGCTGCGCTGAGCAGCGCTCACCGCGGGACGGCGCACGAAAAAAACAGGGCCCGGCATCGCTCAGCGCTTGATCAGCGTCCCCACCCCCTGGTCGGTCAACACCTCGAGCAGCAGCGCGTGCTCGACACGGCCATCGATGATATGCGCCGTGTTGACTCCATTCTGCACCGCTTCCAGCGCACAGCGGATCTTTGGCAGCATACCGCCGTGTATCGTGCCGTCACCGATCAGTGTATCGACCTGTTCTGCGGACAGCCCGGTAAGCAGCTGTGCGTCCTTGTCCAGCAACCCGGGCGTATTGGTCAGCAGGATAAGCTTTTCGGCACCCAGCACTTCGGCCATCCTGCCGGCCACCAGGTCTGCGTTGATATTGTACGACACACCGGACTCATCCACGCCGATCGGCGCGATCACCGGGATAAAATCATCCTTGACCAGCATGTCGACCACCGCGGCGTTGATCTCCCTGACTTTCC
>JALUUZ010000007.1 GCA_027021095.1 Gammaproteobacteria bacterium | reverse complement strand
CTCTACCCGGGAGTCCGCGCACTGCTGCAGGCACTCGGCGAACGGCGGATTCCGTGGGGCATAGTCACCAACAAGTCGGAACGTTTCGTGTTCCCGCTGCTTAAGGCCTTTGCGCTCGAAGCCACCTGCGGTTGTGTCGTCTGTGGTGACACCACGCCATACCTGAAACCGGACCCGGCGCCGCTGCTTGAGGCTGGCAGGCGCCTGGGCCGGCGCGGTGCGGCGCTGCTCTACCTGGGTGACGCCGAAAAAGACATGCTCGCCGCCCGGCGCGCCGGCATGACCGGCATCCTCGCGGGCTACGGCTATATCGACCCGGCCGCCGAGCTCAGCGGCTGGCAGGCGGCGCACGCGATCAGTGAACCGCTGGAACTCATCGACTGCCTTGGGCCTGCCCAGTGAACCTGCCGCCTGACCTGCCCCTGAACCTGCTGCTGTTGTCTGCGCTGATCCTGGTGGCGGCGACCGCAGCCATCACCTGGCTGGTGTTCTATATCGTCGCGAACAAGAAGACTACGGCCTTGCAGCAGAAGATCACCGAGCTGCAGACCCGGCTTACGCTCGAACAGAAAAACTTCGCCGACAAGATCAAAGACCGCGATGACCTGGCGGCGCTGTTCGGGCACCTGTCCAGCGAAGCCCTGAAAAGCAACAATGACACGTTCTTGAAGCTGGCACAGGAAAAACTCAAGCAGTTCCAGATCAGCGCGCAGAACAACCTGACAGAAAAAGAAAAGGCCATCAGCGCGCTGCTGGAACCGGTGCGCGACGCACTGTCGAAGACCGAACGCCAGATCCAGGAAATCGAAAAAGAACGCAAACACAGTTTTGGCGCATTGAGCCAGCAGATCAAGTCATTGGCCGAGGCACAAGAAAGCCTGCAGAGCGAGACCCGCAACCTGGTCACCGCGCTGCGGCGCCCGGAAGTGCGCGGCAAATGGGGCGAGCTGACATTGAAACGCGTGGTCGAACTGGCAGGCATGGTCGAGCACTGCGACTTCGACGAGCAGCAGCAGGTCGGTGACGACGACCGGCAGTCACGCCCGGACATGCTCGTCAACCTGCCCGATGAACGCCAGATCGTGGTCGACGCCAAGACCCCGCTGGATGCCTACCTGAACGCCATCGAGGCCCAGGAAGAGTCGGTCAAGCAGCTGCAGCTGGAGCGCCATGCGCGCAACCTGCGCGAGCGGGTCAAGGAACTTGCGAGCAAGGCCTACTGGAATGCACTACCACGCACACCGGATTTCGTGGTACTGTTTATTCCTGGTGAACAGTTTCTGTCGGCGGCGCTGCAGATCGACAAGACGCTGCTCGAGGACGGGCTGAAGCAAAAAGTGATCATTGCGACCCCGACTACGCTGGTCGCACTGCTCAGGGCCGTGGCCTACGGCTGGCGCCAGCAGTCGCTGGAAAAAAATGCCGAACAGGTGCGGCAGCTGGGCGAAGCGCTGTACAAGCGCCTGGCCACGTTCACCGAGCACCTGTCCAACCTCGGCGACAGGCTGTCGGCCACTGTGTCGCATTACAACAAGGCGGTCGGTTCGCTCGAACGCCAGGTACTGCCCGGGGCGCGCAAGATGGAAGAACTCGGTATCGAAGCCAAGAAAAAGATCGACTCACCGGAACCGGTCGACCAGGCCCTGCGCGAGCCGGCCCGGCAACCGAAACAGACTGAATCGCCGGCCGAACCCCAGACATGAGCATGTT
Source organism: Gammaproteobacteria bacterium (assembly GCA_027021095.1). GTDB lineage: Bacteria > Pseudomonadota > Gammaproteobacteria > SZUA-21 > SZUA-21 > SZUA-21. Next base: position 3,204 of record JALUUZ010000007.1, on the reverse strand, counting down.
GAATACGGTGTTGAAGACGACACAGCAGGAATTCACCGGCCAGGCACTGCAGCAGGGCTCGAGCTTTTATTACACGATGCTCGGCGTCACCGATCCGGCGCGGCGCGATGCCGCGGCCGCCCTGTTCTGGCTCTATAAATCCTTCAAACGCTGTTGCTTCGGCGCCACCAGCCCGGAACCGGCCGTCGCGCAGCTGCACTGGTGGCAACAGGAAATCCAACGCCTGCAGCAGGCCGAACCCGCGCATCCGGCGACCCGGCTGTTACTGCAGGCCCGGCCGCTCGCCGACTCGGTCCGGTTGACCGGCGCGCTGCAGCAAATGCTGCAGCAGTTCGCCGCGGTGCTGCAGACCCAGCCCTTCGCCGACACCGCTGCACTACAGGCGTACCTCGACGCCACTGGTGGCCACCTGGCGGTCGGCCTGGCCCGGCTGCTGGCACCGGCTGGCGCAGCGCACGGCCAGTCCGTGAACGCACTGCGCCGGCTGGGTGCGGCACTGGAGTTGAGCAGCTTCCTGAAACATCTCGGCCACACGGCGCGTACACGTGTCGAACTGTTGCCGCTGCCCTGGCGCCGGCAGTCCGGCTGCCTGACAGCCGCACACCTTAAGGCCGACCCGATACCGCTGGTAGACGCACTGCGGCAGCAAGTCCGTACTGCGCTGACCGGCGCGCTGGACGAAGTCCACGCACACAAACTGCCGGGCAGTGGACCGGCGCTGGTGGCGGCAGCGCTGAACCTGCAGTGGCTGAAACTGGTCGACAAAGATCCGGCCGCGCTGCTTCGCGCCAGGATCAAACTGACGCCCTTGCGAAAATACTGGACGGCCCGCCGGATCACCAGGAATGAAAAAGCAGTCTTCCAATAGCCACCAGATCGTCGTGCCCGAGGTGGTCATCGCCGGCGGCGGCTGGGCCGGCATCGCGGCGGCGATCCGGCTGGCCGAAGAACAGATCCCGGTCGTGCTGCTCGAGGCGGAAAAACAGCTCGGCGGACGCGCACGCTGTGCCCGGTTCGGCAACCTGCGTGTCGACAATGGCCAGCACCTGATCTTTGGCCACTACCGTTACCTGCTGGAGCTGACCGAAAAGATCAAGCTGCCCGCCGAGCACTTTGCGGTGCAGAAAAACTTTCTGCTGGCAGTCAGAAACAGCTCGCGCAGCGGTTTTCAGCTGCGTGCCAGGCGCCTGTTCGCGCCATGGCACCTGGTGCTGGGCCTGCTCGCCGCCAAGGGGCTGAGCTGGAGAGACAAGTCCCGGATCGTTGCGTTCTGGAACCGGATCGCGTCGGCGTTCGACGACGACCTCGACGACATGAACCTGCTGCAGCTCTTACAGCAGACCAGGCAGCCGGAAACGCTGATCACGCGCTTCTGGAAACCCTTGTGCAACCATTTTCTGCATGCGCCGGTGGAACTGGCATCGGCCAAGCTGTTTGCGACGCTGGTCAAGACACTGCTGCACCAGCGCAGCAACAGCCAGCTGCTGTTTCCGAAGGCAGACCTGGCCACACTGATCGGTGAACCGGCGATCGACTATATCGAGTCCCGCAGGGGCAAGATCTCGCTGAACCAGACGATCACGCGCCTGAACATCAAGGAAGGCCGTGTGGCCGGGGTGACCACAGAGACCGACAACATTCCATGCAAGCACCTGATCCTGGCGCTGCCCTACAAGACCTGCGCGTCACTGTTTCTAGAACACCAGGCGCTGGCCGAAACCTCCTACCGGCTCGACCGGCTGCGCTCGACGCCGATGACCACCGTCTACCTGCAGTACCCCGGCAAGGCCAGGATCAGCGGGGGGCTGAAAGGCACGGCCACCGGGGTCTTCAGCTGGTTCTACGACCGCCGGTTCTGCGGCCAACCGAACCTGATCGCGGCGATCAGCCATGACCGCCAGCACCTGCCGTACATGAACAACGATGAAATCTCGCGGCTGTGCATGCAGGAGGCAGCCAGGCTGTTCCGCCACTGGCCGAAACCGACCAGCCTGCTGGCCATTCATGAACCGGAGGCCAACCTGTGTGGCACGGTCGAGGTCGAACACAACCGGCCTGCCAACCGGACCGCGGTGCCGAACTGCTATCTCGCCGGTGACTACACCGACACGGGGCTGCCGGGCACACTTGAAAGCGCGGTCAAAAGCGGCATGCTGTGTGCCGAGGAGGTCATCCGCGAATACAGCGAACACGAACGACACTGACTCACTCACACGATGATTACACGAGACCAATGCAGACAAACACGCCATCTTCACTCGAAAACAAAGTCATTCTGATCACCGGCGCCGCCGCGGGCCTGGGCCGCGCGCTGTCACTGGCCACGGCGGCGCAGGGGGCGACGGTGATCCTGCTCGACAGCCAGGTCAGGCCGCTGGAAAAGCTCTACGATGAAATCGTCGAGCAGGGTTACCCGGAACCGGCGATCTATCCATTGGACATGCGCGGTGCGAACGAGGACGACTACCAGGAACTGGCGGCCTCTGTCACCCGGTCACTCGGTGGACTGGACATGCTGGTGCACAACGCCGCAACCCTGAAGCACCTGACCCCGCTGCAGCACCACAGCACGGAAAACTGGTACGAAGTGCTGCAGGTCAACCTCAGTGCACCGTTTATGCTGACCCGGGCCTGCCTGCCGTTACTGATCGAGGCAGGCAACAAAACCGGCCACGCAGCGATGCTCTTTATCGATGACAATCCAGGGGATGACAAGGTCGCCTACATGGGCGCCTACGGCGTGGCCAAGGCCGGGCTGATGGGCCTGATGCGCATCGTCGCCAACGAAGTCGAGGAAAACACCCGGCTGCTGGTCGCCGGCTACGACCCCGGCCCGTTACAAACCGCGTTACGCGCACGCATGTTCCCGATGGAAAAACGCGCCGACACCCCCACCGTCGACTCCGCGCTCGGCCCGCTGCTGTCGCTGCTGCGTGCTGACAGAGCTGATTGTCATGGAACGATAGTACGCAATAGGTGACGGTCCTTCCACACACGAGTCTTCCATGCCGCGTCGTCATCCATACATTGGTGCGCATGGCGCGGGTGGTGTGTACGGTATGTTGGTGTGTACGGTATGTTGGTGCGTACGGTATGTTGGTGCGTACGGTATGTTGGTGCGTACAACGCACCCTACTTCGGAGCATGATATTTCTTTACCGCGAATCCTTTGGTGTGCTTCGCACACCGTCACCACGAGGTAGG
>JALUUZ010000006.1 GCA_027021095.1 Gammaproteobacteria bacterium | reverse complement strand
GCTCTGTCGGAGTGCTCGACATAGTGTCGACTATGCCTGCGCGCTCCTCGGTCGCGAAAGCCACCCATGCCGCACCCTTGCCCCGTCTCGCGACGAACGGTGGTAAGAAATGCGGGCTGGCCCACCTTTCTCCCCACCCTTCTACTGCGACGGCGCCATGGCACGCCCTGGCTGGCTTTCGCTCGGTCGGCGAGCCAGCCTGTACAAGCATCTTCGTGTGATGCGATGCACTCTGTCGTGGTGGCGGTGCGTACAACGCACCCTACTTGCCTGCGCGCTCCTCGGTCGCGAAAGCCACCCATGCCGCACCCTTGCCCCGTCTCGCAACGAACGGTGGTAAGAAATGCGGGCTGGCCCACCTTTCCCACCACCCTTCTACTGCGACGGCGCCATGGCACGCCCTGGCTGGCTTTTGCTTGGAGCCTGAATCCCGCGGTCCGGAAGTTTTTTCTGCAACATTGCCTCGCACAGAGGCGGCGCAGAAAAAAGCTTGCGGACCGCGGGAGCATTCAGGCGGGGGTTGTCATTGTCACGACCTGCCAAAACGCTTCACGCAGGGTGTGATGCGTACAACGTACCCTTACCTGCGCGCTCCTCGGTCGCGAAAGCCACCCATGCCGCACCCTTGCGCCGTCTCGCGACGAACGGTGGTGAGAAATGCGGGCTAGAGTTTATGAACCGGCGCAGACCTGTTTTCCCGGGCTTTGCATTTGCTACCGGATCTTACCTGGGAATAGGCTGTGAATAGGTCCTGGTCACGATGGTCTCGCGGCGTTGCCCGGAACCGGCCACCCCCCACCAGAAGCTGCGGTAGGCGAACTTTGCATGGGAGTCGCCGATGGTGAGCAGGCGGTATGCACGTACTGTGTGCTGGTCCAGCAGTTTCAGTGTATCGCCTATCTTCAGGCGGACAGGCTTGCTGCTGCGCCGGGTACCGGTGATCGCGGTGGCATTGACACTGATTTGCGCGCCACAGTGTTTCGGGGTCAACAGCACATGGTTTTTGCGGATGCGCAGGCGTGAGAAACATGGCAGGCTGCGGTAGATTTTCAGTTTTTGCCGTGCCGCAGCGGCACCGGGGCCGGAGACGGTCCCGGAACCCTGTGCTGCGAGTGTGGCCGACGCTGGCACCAGCAGGGTATAGAGCAGGCTTCTGTATGCAAGAATCGTCTTGTGTTTCATTACACCGGCAATTATATCACGAAATCGTCCAGCCCGCATTCCTCACCACCGTCTCTCTACGAACGGTGGTGAGAAATGCGGGCTTAGCAATGTTGCAGAAAAAACTTCCGGACCGCGGGTTCAGGCTCCAAGCGATTTCCAGTTTTTTGAATTGTATCGCATCACGCGAAGAAGCTTTTACACGCTGGCCGAGCGAAAGCCAGCCATGCCACGCCTTGCGCCGTCACAGTAGAAGGGGGTGAGAAATGCGGGCTAAAGAAGGTTATTTTTTGAACAACCAGTAAAAAGATGGGACCGGGCGGTCCCATAATCTAAAGTAAAGCTGGTGTGGAAGTGCTCCAGCCCTTCCCGTAATTCCCTGTTTACAGCCGTTTTTACTGTTTTGCTTGTCTGTTCAGCTTAACGGCAGCAGTTCTCGACAGTGGCTCTGGCGGGAGTGCCCGCCAGAGGTGTACGGCTTGGAATGCAAGACCGGAAACTGTTTGCAACCAGAACAGTCCAGTGGCTCATACTATGGATAATTTTGTTGTTAATTAAAAATTATCAGTTTTAATTACACCAATTACAAAACGTAATGGATCGTTTATTGCTCAGCCGTGATGGTTGCCGCTTTTGTCTCAGGCTTGATTTCTTCGATGACCTGGCCGTATTTGTCGACAAAATAGCTGCGCAGCTTTGGATAGCCACGTTTTTTCCGCAATGCGCTGACCCTGTTGATCGCCTGCCAGATCGTTTCCATCGCTTCCGGAATTGCTTTGAGTGCGACCGGGAAATTCATGACTCCACCTTGTTCCGGGGGCGCCAGTCCACGCACGAGATTGCGCTTGATGACACGGTATTTCCTGCTGTTCTCAGTTTCGTCCCCGGTTTCTGCCGGGTTGCGTTCCACCGCTGATGACGCGCCCCGGGTCGAGATCTGGTCCAGGTCCGGCAGTTCAACCCACAGTTGTTGGGCCTGGTAACTCTGGACCGAACCGGCGATGTTGGCCTCCAGGTTGCGGTAGTGGCAGTAGTCGACGAAAAACCGGATGTCTTCCAGCGGCAGGATGCCCTGCCGGCTGGAGTCGGGGTCATCGGCCTGCTTTCTGTCGAACCGGTTGATATCGACCAGCGGTTTTTCAGCTGTGTCCACCAGGCAGATCCGGGCTACCTTTGACTGGATCCGGGTATCGAGCATGATCGCGTTGGCCCCTGCATCGGCGGTCATGTCGACCATCTCCCTGATGACTTGCCGCGTGGTGCGTGGTGCGTCATCGTTGAGATCATCGAAATAGTCACTGTGCGGGTGTAATTCGTTGAGCCTGACCATCGTGTGCTGTGTTCCTTCAGGCAGTATCTCATGCTTGATCAAGGCCTCCAGGCTGACTTCCTCGAGCGTCTCGAACAGGAAAGCGCCCTGTTCGTCCTTGAGGTTTCCGACTACGTAAGGTTTCAGGTCGAAGCACAGCGGGTCGTTGTCGTCGGCGCAGGGATAAAATTGACGCAACTCGACCAGTACCCTTCTGACCTGCTCATTGGTCCGGCGTGTCTGCCATGCTGCCAGGTCCTGTGCAAACAGTACAGACATGGTTTCACAGTTTTGCAACCTGTCAGTGCGGTTCAGTGTACGGACGACCTCTTCCAGGACCTGGTGTGCTTCCTTTTTTTTCATCGCGTCGAGCCCGACTTTGACGATATTGGTCCTGTTGACTTCCGTACCCATCGCATAGGCCACCCCGATCGCCGCCTGGGCGGATTTGCCGGCGATTTCATACAACGATTTTTTCAACGCCTGGCCGGTCGTGCTGCGGTCGAACAGCAGTTGGTCTTCGCCGATATTCGTGCTCAGTTTTACCGAGGGTTCTCTTTCGCAGCTCAATACCGCGTCGCGGATTTCCATGATATGCCGTGGTTTGATGTTGCCCAGTGCGCTGGAAGGGTCTTCGCTGTCGATAATGCTGCCGCCGCCGATCAGTGCCTCTCTGGCTTCCTGGCCGTTAAATACGCTTACAAGCAATCTTCGGTTGTGTGTTGGTTTCATAGTCTCTACCCGTGTTCAGTATGTCGATTCAAGTTTTGTTTTTACTGACTGGATACGTAATACAGGTGGTTGAAATGCGATAATCTGAAAGATCCCGAATGGTACCGGGATATAGAACAAAGACGCTTTTATATCTGTTCTGTTTTACAGCTGCACGGCAATATGCCGGAAATATACCTGGAAATATACCTGGAAGATCACCAGGGAGAACAGGAGTCTTTGATTTTTGCTGCCCACCAAGCTGTAATCATCCGTGCTTGGTCACAGAAAGTGTAATTATATATTGTTATTACGCAGATTATATTTCGTTATAAGGGCCGGGCTGCCTGTTGCATCACCGCCGTTGCGAGACGGTGTACGGGTGTGCCGTATTGCCTCGCTCAGAGGCGGCGCAGAAAAAAGCTTGCAGACCGCGGGAGTATTCAGGAGGAGGTTGTCACAATCACGACCCATCAAAGCAGATCACACGGGGAATGGTGCGTACAACGCACTCTACCGGTGTAAAGCACCTGGATCTTGCTTGGAGCCTGAATCCCGCGGTCCGGAAGTTTTTTCTGCAACATTGCCTCGCTCAGAGGCGGCGCAGAAAAAAGCTTGCGGACCGCGGGAGCATTCAGGCGGAGGTCGTCACAATCACGACCCATCAAAGCAGATCACACGAGGAGTGGTGCGTACGACACACCCTTGACTGCGTGCTCCCCGATGTCAGGAACGCATTTCCAGGAACCAGTTGATGACCATGTGAACCCGTTTCGGGTACTTGTGGTTTTTCGTGGTGACGATCGATATTTCATTCAGAGCCTTGTTTTCTATTTCGATTTCTTTCAATTCACCGGATTCGAGGAATTGCGCCACACAGTGACGGGGAAAAATGGACACACCGAGTTTTCCTCTGACCATCAGGATCGCAGTCTCGATCGTGCTGCCGTGTCCGACGAAGCGTAAACTGGTTTCCGCCAGATGCTCTTTGCATTCAAAAGCATGATACATCCACAGGTTGCAGTAGGTATTGAAGCCTGGATATTGTATATAGCTCAGGCCCTTGACTTCGCTTTCTGTCTTCGCATCGTTCAGCTTTTCTGCCGTGCCTACCAGGATATACTCTTCGTAACAGAACGGCGTATATTCCAGGTCCGGATGTGCAACCTTTTCAGTGACGAAGCCAAAATCCGCTTTGTCGGCAAGGATGGTCTGAATGACTTTTTCGGTAGGTTCGAGGCGTACGTCCAGTTCGATTTCGTCATACTCCAGGCGTTTTTTCAGCAGCATCGGGAAATGTGGTGACAGCAGGCAGCTTGCAGGCATCGCGTAGGTGACCAGCCCGCTGATACTGGCGTCTGCCGTATGGACCGACTCGCGGAACTCATCCATCAGCATCAGGTAGCTTTTGATATAGTTGACCAGCTGCTCGCCGGTGTCAGTCAGTGTCACCTGGCGTCCGATTCGTTTGAACAACGGCAGCCCTATCTGCTGTTCCAGCTTGGAAATGTGCTGGCTGACTCCGGGCTGGGTCATACAGGCTTTTTCGGCAGCCAGTGTGAAGTTATTCGTTTCCGCGGCGGCCATGAACGCCTTGTAAAGTTTAGGATCCAGTCGATCAAAATCTCTCAGTGACCAAGCCATTATCTGTTCATCCGTTTCCAAGTGTTCAATTTTCCGTTTGTTTGCCATTTGCAGGCGTCCAGGCTGATTCACAGCCCCCTGCAAGAGACTGTTTGAGTGATGTAA
>JALUUZ010000005.1 GCA_027021095.1 Gammaproteobacteria bacterium | reverse complement strand
CACCGGCCGAGTCCCCCTCGACCAGGAAAAGCTCGGTTTGTTCCGGATCGGTGGCGACACAGTCCGCCAGTTTGCCCGGCAGTGCCGGTCCCTGGGTGATCTTTTTACGTACCACCTTCTTGCCGGCCTTGAGCCGCTTCTGCGCATTGTCGATCGCAAGCTCGGCGATCTTCTCGCCGTACTCCGTATGCTGATTGAGCCAGAAACTGAATGAGTCCTTGACCACGCCGGAAACGAACGCCGCACATTCACGCGACGACAGGCGTTCCTTGGTCTGGCCGGAGAACTGTGGATCGGCCAGTTTGACCGACAGGATAAAACTCAGTTTCTCCCAGACATCTTCCGGTGCCAGCTTGACCCCACGCGGCAACAGGTTGCGAAACTCGCAGAACTCCCGTATCGCCTCGGTCAACCCGGTACGCAGACCATTCACATGCGTGCCGCCCTGGGTGGTCGGAATCAGGTTGACATAACTCTCGGTCACCGCCTCGCCGCCCTCCGGCAGCCAGATCACCGCCCAGTCGGCGACCTCATGCTCACCAGCCATATGCCCGACGAACGGCTGCTCCGGCAACAGGCTGTAACCCTGCAATGCGTCGGCGAGATAATCCTGCAGTCCTTCTTCATAATACCAACGGATTTTCTCGCCGCTCTTCTGGTCATGGAAGTTGACCTCGAAGCCGGGACATAACACCGCCTTGGCACGTAACACGTGCTTCAGGCGCGGCACGGAAAAATTGACCGAATCGAAATATTTCTTGTCCGGCCAGAAACGAATCGTGGTACCGGTATTGCGTTTGCCGACCGTCCCCACGGTTTTCAGGCGGCCCACCTTTTCGCCGCCCTTGAACGTCATCTGGTATTCTTTGCCACCGCGCTTGACCTTGACTTCAAGCTTCTTCGACAAGGCGTTGACCACCGACACCCCGACCCCATGCAGGCCGCCGGAAAAAGTATAGTTCTTGTTCGAAAACTTGCCGCCGGCATGCAGCCGGGTCAAGATTACCTCGACCCCCGGAATCTTCAGCTGCGGGTGCTTGTCGACCGGCATGCCGCGGCCATCGTCCTGCACCTCGATCGAACCGTCCTTGTACAAGGTGACATCGATACGGCTTGCATAGCCGGCAATCGCCTCATCGACACTGTTATCGATCACCTCCTGCGCCAGGTGGTTGGGACGCGCCGTGTCTGTATACATCCCCGGGCGAAGCCGAACCGGGTCCAGGCCGCTCAGCACCTCGATATCGGAAGCATCATATTTAGTCATGCTATAAAAACCTGCTGCGAATAGTATTGTCTCCAAGCCCCCACGACCAGGCGGCCAAACCGATCGCTGCAAACCAATAGGTGATTTCTTTGCGAAAACCGGGGAGCCTCTGCGCACACCACAGCGAATTTGTGCAAAGCCCTATCGATCCCTTACAAGCGATAGCGCATTTTCACTAAAGCATAGCGACAAATCAAGTAATTACAAACTTCGGGGGAACAGACCGACGTCAGTCTGTCATTTCCGGGGCATTCAACTCAGGGGGATATTTAAGCGCCTGAACGATTTCCCTGACCTTGCGCCGCGCCACCTCCTGGTTGCACATGAACACGCCGACAAGATCGGTGCGGTAGCGAAACGGCCCGGTCGTGTTGGTGATGGCTTTCCATTGCGGATTCTGCAACACGATAAATTTTTTCTTTTTGACATCGCCATACGCATAGGTCTTGTAATGCTTGTCATGACAGCGTACCGCCTCGTAATAGACACTGCGTGTCCCGGACGGCGACTCGATGACGACCGTGTATCTTGGAATCTGGTCTTTGGGCACGGAAAGCGATTTCGCATCGATATAAAACTTCCGCGTGGCGTGTTCCATCTGGATCGGGATCAGATCCTTGTTCTTGGGAAAGGCGGGAATGATGGTATCGACTTTCTTCTCCTTGGTTTTCTTGAACTCGTTATCGAGCAGATAGTCATCCCCAAAGGTCTTGAACAAGCTCTCGTCGGCAACCGAACCACTTGTGACAAAACCCAGCAGCATCAAAACAAACACTCGCACTCTCATCGCTCACTACCGTTAAATTCGCCTTAAAGCAGGTATTTTACCCCGTCCAGGCACAAAAAACGACATTTTTTAATGCGGGCTAGGGATCGCTTGGAGCCTGAATCCTGCGGGCCGGAAGTTTTTTCTGCAACATTGCTAAGCCCGCCTTTCTTACCACCGTTCGTCACGAGACGGTGGTGAGAAACACGGGCAAGCTATGACAGGTCGGCGACCAACGACTGCCGGGTCTGCGATGAAAGCGCAGAGTTCTGGTGGGTATAATGCGGGTGGTCGATGCCGACACTGATCGAGGCGCCTCGTTTGGCCGCCTCGACCATCTCCGGGGTCAGTTCAAACCGCAGGAAGTGCACCGACGAGGTCTTGGTCTCGTTCTGACGTTCGAGGTCCTCGTCGGCAATTGCATACACCTTCTCGAACCCCTCGACCCGCACCCAGGTCTTCTGTTCGATACCGATCAACCTGGCAAGCTCCCGGTCACGCACTGCCGGATCTTCATACTCGATCATCATCGTGGCTTTCCAGTTGCTGCCATCAGGGATCAACGGATTGTAGGTATCCAGCTCCTCCTGGATTCCCTGCGGCTCGAAAATCCTCTCGACCCGGAGCATCTCCTGCACCTGGTACTGCATGATCAACCGGTTCTCGAAATGCAGCATCACATGCGGGCCCACCGGCACCCGCCGGTGCTGCTTTTCCGCCATGACCCTGGCTTTGAACTCCTCGCGGATCTGCGCATAGTCTTCAAGCGTATACAAATCATCACGTTTCAACTTGGACATGGTCATCAACCTTCTAAATAGTGATTCCTGCAAACACCGTTGCCGCCTGCTCACGAAATGCCGTAGGCGATGCGCAACAGCCGCATCGGGTGCGTGGTATGACTGCCATCGGCCAGGATACTCTCAAGGTGGTGTCCGGCCATCGGGCAGTCACTCGTATAGTAGTCTGCGCCGGCCTGTGCGATCTTCTTTGCGGCCGGCCGGCCGATCTTCACCGAATGCGGGCGAAACTCGCGCTTGACCGCATAGGTGCCATCGTGTCCCGAACAACGTTCGACGACCGTCACTTCCGCACCGGCAAGCTCAAGCAGCTCCTTGGTCTTCGGTCCGATCCGCTGCACCCGCTGGTGGCACGCCGGATGGTAGGCAAGCTTACCCAACGGAGCCGGAAAATCCGTCACCAGCAGGCCGGCCTTGTGGCGGATCGACAAGTACTCGAAAGGATCGAAACAATGCTGCTGCACCAATGCCACCTGCTCGTCGCCGGCAAACAACAACGGCAGCTCCTGCTTGTACATCAAGGTACACGAAGGCACCGGTGTGACGATATCCCAACCGGCTTCGACCCAACGTGCCAGTGTCGCGATATTCTGTTGTTTCAGCTTTTCCACCGATTCCAGGTCACCAAGCTCCAGCTTCGGCATGCCGCAGCAGGACTCCTGCTTCAACACCTTGACCTGGATCCGGTTGTGTTCAAACACCTTCAACAGATCTTCGGCGATCTCCGGTTCGTTGTAGTTCCCGTAACAGGTGCTGAACAACACGACACGGCCCCGCGTCGGCGCTGCCGCCTGTGCCTCGATCCCCTCGGTCTTGTAGCCGTCGTACTGCCTGCGAAACGTCTGCCGGTGGTAGGCGGGCAGCGGCGCATCGGCATCGATCCCAAGCACTGCCTGGGTAATCCGGCGGGTTGTCTTGCCGCGATTGACGGCGTTGACGAAATTCACGATCACCGGAATCCCCGCCAGGCGTCCGACCCGGTCGGTCGAGCTCAGTAATCTGTCTCTGAAGCGTGCGCCCTGTGTCTTGAACTTGAAGGCCTTGGCCCTGAGCATCAGGTGCGGAAAGTCCACGTTCCATTCATGCGGTGGTACATAAGGACACTTGGTCAGAAAACACAAATCACACAGGTAACATTGATCGACGACTTTCATATAGTCATCATGACTGACACCGTCGACTTCCATGGTCTCGGACTCGTCGACCAAATCGAACAATGTCGGAAAAGCATGACACAGACTGACACAGCGGCGGCAGCCGTGACAGATATCGTAAACCCGCTCGAGTTCGCGGTACAGGTCGTCACGGTCATAGAATTGTGACGATTTCCAGTCGAGCGGATGCCGTGTCGGCGCCTCGAGACTGCCCTCCACTGTCGTTTTCGAACCCATCAGGCTATCCTCCCGTGTCGTACTGTATCTGGCTGTGCTGAAAAATGCCGCGCCATGACAGGTTGGCACCTGTCATGGCATGGCCGGTCACTCAAGAATCAAGCGAGTCCAGTGCTTTCTGGAAACGGTTGGCATGCGAGCGTTCCGCCTTGGCCAGCGTCTCGAACCAATCGGCAATCTCGTCGAAACCTTCCTCCCGGGCGGTCTTCGCCATGCCAGGGTACATATCCGTGTACTCATGCGTCTCGCCGGCAACCGCCGCTTTCAAGTTGTCTGCGGTCGAGCCGATCGGCAGACCAGTCGCCGGATCACCGGTTTCCTCCAGGTATTCCAGGTGTCCATGCGCGTGTCCGGTTTCACCCTCTGCGGTGGAACGGAACAGCGCCGCCACATCGGCATAACCTTCGACATCGGCCTTGGACGAAAAGTAGAGGTAACGCCTGTTGGCCTGTGATTCACCGGCAAATGCATCTTTCAGATTTTGCTCTGTCTTACTGTCTTTTAGTCCCATGATTCGATACCTCGGTTTGTTTGGGTTAGGTTGAAAACTCAGAAAATACAAGCCCAGTTCAATTTAGACTTAATCTAAATTTATACACAAAGTATATTGATACGCCGCAGCGTGTCAAGCAAATAAATACCTGAAATATATAAGGGCAATGGCGCGTCAATCAAAGGGCGCTAGCCCGGATTTCTCACCAGCGTTCGTCGC
>JALUUZ010000004.1 GCA_027021095.1 Gammaproteobacteria bacterium | reverse complement strand
TTTTTTATCGAACCCCCGTTACCGCAAACATCTGGCCGATACCAAGGCTTCCGCTGTCATTGTCCATCCTGACGACCAGGCACTATGTAAAGTGAATGCACTCGTCACGCCTGAGGTCTATCTTGCCTATGCGGCAGTTGCCAGGATGCTGGATACCGCCCCGCCGCCTAGCCAGAGCATCCATGCCAGTGCAGTGATCGGCGCGCAATGTGAAATCGCAAAGACCGTGACCATCGAGGCCCACTGCGTGATCGGTGATCGGGTCGTGCTCGAGGAGGATGTCTGGCTCGGACCAGGTTGTGTCGTTCAAGCAGGCAGCCGCTTGGGCGCGGGCACGCAGCTGGTTGCAAACGTGGTGATCATGCACGATATCCTGATCGGCGAGCGGGTGATCATTCATCCCGGTGCTGTGATCGGCAGTGACGGCTTCGGGATCGCAAACGACAACGGGGTGTGGCGCAAAATACCACAGCTCGGCCGGGTGGTGATCGGCAATGATGTCGAGATCGGGGCCAATACTACGATCGACCGCGGCGCAATCGATGACACAGTCATCGAGGAGGGTGCCAAGCTCGACAACCAGATCCAGGTTGGACACAATGTACGTATCGGAAAACACACCGCGATCGCTGGGTGTACCGGGATCGCCGGCAGTGTCACGATCGGCGACCATTGTGCTTTCGGCGGCGCCTGCATGATTTCGGGGCACCTGGAAATCACCAGTCATGTACAGCTTACCGTCGGCTCGATGGTGACCAAATCGATCAAGCAGCCGGGGCTGTATTCGTCAGGTTTTTCGGTACAGGAAAACAGGACGTGGAACCGGAATGTGGCCCGGTTCAAAAAAATCGACCAGTTGGCCAGGGAAGTACATCGGTTGAAGAAATCGGGCGAACAATAACAACACACTACCGCAATTCGACTACTAACTGAGGACAACATGTCTGAGCAAGCCATAGATATCTATAAAATCCTGAACTATCTGCCCCACCGTTATCCGTTTATCCTGGTGGACAGGATTATCGAGTGTACGCCTGGAGAGTCGATCGTCGCAATCAAAAATGTGACGATCAATGAGCCGTTTTTCCCCGGGCACTTCCCGGGCAAGCCGCTGATGCCCGGTGTGCTGATTACCGAGGCGATCGCACAAACCGCCGGTGTACTGGCGCATATCACCGTTGATGCAAAACAGGGAGAGAACGAGCTTTTCTACCTGGTCGGTGTCGACAAGGCACGTTTCAAGCGGCCGGTGATTCCTGGCGACCAGATGGAAATCCATGTCAGCCTGTTGAAACGAAAGCGGAATATGTGGGTCTATAACGGTGAGGTGTTCGTCGGCGGCAAGCTGGTTGCGGCGGCTGAGCTGTTGTGCGCCCAGGAAAGCGGACCCGCAGGAACATAGAACGAAAAGGAAAAGCTGCCAGTGATACACCCTACCGCTATTGTAGATCCGGGCGCTGTGATTGCCGACGATGTCGAAATCGGTCCTTATTCGATCATCGGGACCGGCGTGGAAATCGGGCCAGGCTGTCGTATCAAGCCGCACGTGGTGATCATGGGGCCGACGAAAATCGGGCGTGGGAATACGATTTTTCAGTTCGCCTCGATCGGCGAGGATCCGCAGGATAAAAAATATAAGCCGGGCAGGTCAGAGCTGGTCATTGGTGACAACAACCTGATCCGTGAGTATACGACGATCAACCGTGGTACGGAGCAGGGTGGCGGGGTGACGACGGTAGGCAATGACAACTGGATTATGGCCTACTCACACATCGCCCACGACTGTATCGTGGGTAACGGGACGATCTTTGCCAATGGTGCCACGCTGGCCGGGCATGTGGAGATCAAGGACCATGTCATCATGGGCGCCTACGCACTGGCGCACCAGTTCTGTACTGTCGGTGAGTACAGTTTTATTTCCCGTGCAACCGCGGTGACCAAGGACGTGCCACCCTACCTGATGGTGTCGGGGTACTGGGCAGAACCGCGTGGTATCAATCTGGAGGGGTTGAGGCGCCACGGCTTTTCATCGGCGCAGATTCGCAATATCAAAAACGGTTACCGGCTGTTGTATAAATCGAAGTTGAGCCTGTCGGAAGCTAAGGAAGAGATCGCGAAGCTGGCCGCGGAACATGAGGAGCTCAGGTTGTTCTCCGATTTTCTGGGCAAGCTCAATCGAAGTATTATTCGTTGATGCCTGCATGAGGCACCACGAAATGCGCAAAGCAGTACGGGGGAGAGATGAGTACAGTAGAATTAGCAGTCAGAGACGTCGCCGATGAGCAGCTGCACCGATATCGCTTCCAGGCGAAAAACTGGGGTGGCATCAGTGGCCGATTGTTCATCAATGAGGTGGAGATTCACAGTTTCTCACCACAAAAGAGCCAGGTCAGTTGTGACGATATCCAGAACTGGCTGATGCCTGGCGACAACAATGTCGTGATCTCGATTACCGCCGGGCCGCAGGCAGAGCATGATGCAAAAACACAGTCACACCCCTACTATGAGTGTTCACTGCACGGCATGGCACAGGCCGGGTTTCCCAACTACGAAAACTGCCTGTGGGAGATCACGATCGACGAACTCTCGCAGGCGCCGCCACTGACACTGCATTATGTGTTCGGTTTTACCAGCCTGCAGGTACCGACGAGCCAGTTGTGGCGCAAGGCCGAAGTGGTCAATGTTCTGCAGCCCGACGACAAGGCGGCATTGCTGGCGTTACAGGACAGCCTGGTCGGCGCATTCGAACGTGGCGAGGTGGACAAGGTGATGGAGATCTACCGGTTCGTGGTCTCCGAGCAGGCACTGATGCGCGATGAGGACATCAGCCAGTCCATGGCGCAGGTCAGGGAGGAGGTCTCGTATTTCGCCGAACTGGCCCAGCAGGGACTGATCCGGTTTGAACAGGAAAAAGAAGTGTATTTCAATCAACTGGTGGGGAACAGGGTGGTGCAGCTGCGTTCTGAAACAGGCACGCCGACGGTGACCCTGTCTGCCGAACATGGAGA
Source organism: Gammaproteobacteria bacterium (assembly GCA_027021095.1). GTDB lineage: Bacteria > Pseudomonadota > Gammaproteobacteria > SZUA-21 > SZUA-21 > SZUA-21. Next base: position 1,940 of record JALUUZ010000004.1, on the reverse strand, counting down.
TTTTATCCATTTGAACATGTATGCCGCAAAGATCGATGGCCAATGGATACTGGTGCGCCGCTGAGTGCGGGCCGAGGACGACAGCAGATGCCTCAACACAAGACGATGCCGGTTTCAGCCTCTGACCTGCTGGTGCAGTGTCTCGAAGCCGAGGGCGTGGAGTATATCTTCGGGATTCCCGGTGAAGAGAATGCACAGTTTATGTTTTCATTGCAGAAGTCGACGACGATAAAATTCGTGTTGACACGGCATGAGCAGGCGGCCGCCTTCATGGCAGGGGTCTACGGACGCCTGACCGGACAGCCGGCCGGTTGCCTGGGCACACTGGGGCCGGGGGCGACCAACCTGATCACCGGCGTGGCCGATGCCAACATGGACCATGCACCGATGCTGGTGCTGACCGGGCAGGGTGAGTCGACACGTTTGCACAAGGAATCGCACCAGGTGATGGACGTGGTCGCGATGTTCCGGCCTGTTACCAAGTGGGCACATTCGATTCTGCATCCGGACACGATTCCAGAAGTGACACGTAAGGCGGTACGCCTGGCGCGCAGTGAAAAGCCCGGTGCGGTGCACCTGGAGCTGCCGGAAGACATTGCGCAGATGGAGACCAGCGCACGGCCATTGGAGCCGTACCGTTTTCGCAGGCCGGTGGCCGACCAGAAGAGCATCGATCAGGCCTTTGCGGTGCTCCAGGAGGCCAGGCGGCCGGTGATCATCGCCGGCAACGGCTGCATCCGTAAACGCGCCAGCCGCCAGCTTAGAGAGTTCTGCAGCAAAACTGGTATCGGTGTCATCAGTACGTTTATGGCCAAGGGTGCGGTCGATCGTAACGCAGACTACAGCCTGTTTACCGTCGGTCTGCAGGCAAAAGACCTGGTTTCCTGTGTGATCGATTCCGCGGACCTGGTGATTACGCTCGGTTATGACATGGTGGAGTATCATCCGCGCTTGTGGAATCATCAGCAAGACAAGCGGATCGTGCACATTGATTTTCTGCCGGCTGAAATCGATGAGCACTATCACCCGCAGACCGAGGTGATCGGCGATCTGGCCCACGCCTTATGGATGTTGAACCAGAAGGTAGACGCCTGCCTGCAGGCAGGGGAAAAGTTTGCATTCGATTTCAAGCAGCAGGCGGCAGTCCGCCGCGACATGTTGAAGGATTTCGCGAAACACAAGAACGACAAGGCCAGCGGCAGTATCAAGCCGCAGAAAGCCTTGTGGGATGTGCGCCAGGTGCTTGGGCCACGGGATATCCTGTTGTCTGATGTCGGCGCGCACAAGATGTGGATCGCGCGTTATTTCCATTGCAGTGAACCCAACACCTGCCTGATTCCCAACGGCTTCTGCGCCATGGGTTTTGCCTTTCCCGGTGCAATCGCGGCAAGCCTGGTCGCACCGGAACGAAGAGTCCTGGCGATCTGCGGCGATGGCGGTTTTTTGATGAATCTGCAGGAGATGGAGACGGCCAGGCGCCTGAACGCGAACATCGTCGTGTTGGTGTGGGAAGACAAAAGTTACGGCCTGATCGAATGGAAGCAGGAAAATGAATTCGGTTCACATACCGACCTGGCGTTTTCGAATCCGGACTGGCAGCAGCTTGCCAAGGCGTTTGGCTGGCACGGCCACTGTGTCGACAGCAGCCAGAACCTGCTGGGTGCACTCGAGGTTGCATTCCAGGAAAAAGGACCAAGCTTGGTGGTGATCCCGATCGATTATCGTGAAAACAAAAAACTGACCCAGCGGCTTGGCAATATCGCCTGCCCGATCTAACCCGGACTTCTCACCACCTTTGCGCCGTCTCGCGACGAATGGTGGTGAGCAATGCGGGCTAGTTTTTCTGGCTGAACACTTCGTCGAGATTGAAGCTTGCCTGACAGCGTGATTCTTCCGGCGCCTCTTGGGGCTCGGCGATATAGTAGCCTTGCACATAGTCG
>JALUUZ010000003.1 GCA_027021095.1 Gammaproteobacteria bacterium | reverse complement strand
AGTGACCCGGCGATATACGAGGCGGCTGCCTGGGCGCTGTCGGCAAAGCGCTGGTCGCATTCATTCTCGATACTGGTCCGTACGACTGGATATTGTTCGCTGCTGGCGGGCTGAAATCCCGCGATGGACAGGGTGCCGACCTGCCCGTTTTCGAATAATAGGTATGCCATTGCTATGATTGAACACCATTACTGATTAAACAACAACCCACTTCGCCAACATTGCCAAAACCACCATCGAAGCAGAACCTGCCAGCATTGAAACCGAGTAGGTCAGTCCTGTTTTTACCACTTCTTTCATTGCTTTTCTCCTTCCGCGCCAGTAGCTGTAAACTTACTGGTCTGACGCCGGCGGCAGGAAAAAGGGGGTATCGTACGATGTCGAGCACGCCGACAGAGCGAAAGCCAGCCAGGGCGTGCCATTGGGCCGTCGCAGTAGAAGGGTGGTGAGCAATGCGGGCTAGAACCGGCGCAGCCACGAAATGACCACTTCGGCCGCACTGGACAACATGCTGACATGGCCGCCGTCGATCTCGCGGTAGGCATTGAACCTGTGCTTCGGAAGGCGCGCATACAGGTTTTCATACCCCATTCGCGCCGCCAGCATATCGTCCTTGCCATCGAGCCACAACACCGGCAGCTTCATCCCGTCAAGTTTGCGCACCAGGTTCGGATGCACGGCTGGATCGAAATAAGACAGGTAGATCTCGGCGGTGGTCTGGATCGTGAACCTGTTTCCCTGGTTTACATCGTGAAAACGCTGACGGGTTCTTCCCCTGCCCTGCTTGACCAGCCGCCGTGCCGTCTGCACATCACGCGCGGTGCTTTCCTGAATAAAGTGCGACCGGTGCAGGAGATGACCGGGGGCCAGCATCACCACCGCACTCACCGCGCGCGAAGGTCTATACGCCGTGGTATACAGAAAACCCACGGACGCCCCCATGCTGTGGCCGACGATCACCACTTTGGCATGCCGCTGCGTCATCATACCGACGACGGCATCGAGATAAACGAAACTGTCCTGCAGCGAGGCCCTGTAACCGGCATACGGCATCTCCGGCACATACGCGGTATACCCCGCCTTGGCCAGTTTCTTCGCCAGGCGCCTGATCCTGCCTGAAGTCCCCCCTTTTTTTGCGTGCAATACCAGCACGGCGACTTTTTTCGCCGTTCCGCTGGCTTCGAAAACCTTCACCGGCGCAGAGAACCCCGAGGAGTTTACCTGCAATGACTTTGCCTCCACACCAGCCAGCACCATGGACCATGTCAACAGCACCATTGTAAAGTAATTCAATTTCATGATCGGTATCCCCTGCAATCGTGATGGTGCGTCGTACGCACCAACACCAAGGTAAATCAAATCGTATCACGCAGTCATCCTTCTACACGCGATTCTTCCATGCCGTGTCATTGTCCATATATTGGAGCGCATGGCGCGCCATGGCCCGCTGCAGTGGACGAATATCACTGCCCCAAGTTGTACCCGATATGCCATCAAAAAGCCATATTCTCTGCCCCGCGCCTCCATCGACACACACTAGACTGGGTCACAGCAAACAAGGAAACAACAGGAAAGATTCATTCGCCAACGAAAAAAAAATAACAAATCAACTCATATTTGACATATTTTCAAACGAGAGGTAGACTAGAGCCATGAACATGAATATCGACGAACTGATCCCTGTCAATGCATTCCTGACCCCGGCGCAGATCAAGAAAAAGGTCGGTGAACAGTGCCGGATCCTGCGTTCCGTGCATTTTCGCTGGTCGCGCGACCGGCTGGCGGAAAAATCCGGTGTGTCACGGGCGACGATACAACGCTTCGAGGCGGGCGGGGATATCTCGCTCAGCAACCTGGTGTCGCTTGCCCAGGCCATGTCGACCAGTGACCGCTTCGTGACCTTGTTCGAACTGCCGGAAGTCTCCTCTATCGCCGAACTTGAAAAGCGCCGCGCCGCGCTGAACAGAATCGAAAGAACCAAGGCCAGGCGAAGGTGAAAAAAAAACGCAAGGCGCGCAACAAAGACGTCATCGAAAAACTCAACGTGCTGGTGGAGCTGGACGAGACACCACAGAACGTCGGCGTGCTGGCACTGGATGGCTCTGACCTGTATTTCGAGTATTCCGATGAATTTCAGAAATCCGGGCTGGAAATCTCGCCGTTCCGCCTCAGCCTCAAGCAGCGGTTTTTCAAGAACCCCGGCAGGCGCGGTGAATACAACTTCCTGCCCGGCGTTTTTGTCGATTCGCTCGCCGAAGGCTGGGGCAGCCAGTTGCGTGCCCACGGCCAGAAAAACCAGCCGCAGCAACAGAGCATCCTGCAGCGCCTGGCGGTCATCGGAGACCGCGGGCTTGGCGCACTGCGCTATGAACCGGCAAACCTGCCGGACAAACCCGAAAAAGACGGGCCGATCAACCTGAACAAGATCGCCAGGGCGGCACGGCGCTTTGCGCAGGGCAAGGACACCGAGCCGGACGAAAACCTGCTCTTTGCAGGCAGCTATGTGGGCGGTTCCACGCCGAAAGCGATGATCAACATCGACCCCAAGTCACACAAGATCTACCACGGCGTCTATGCCTCGGCTGAAAACGACGAGCTATACATCGTCAAGTTTCCGCAGCAGACACGCCAGCACAAAAACCTCGGTGCCCTCGAGTACCTGTACTCCGTACTTGCCAGAAAAGCCGGGGTCGACATGACCGACACCAAGCTGCTCGAACTGGGTTCCGAGCGCTACTTTGCGATCAAGCGCTTCGACAGGGCCGACAACCGGAAGCTGCACATGCATTCGCTGGAAAACATGATCGATGCGCCGTTCGACACCCCCGTGCCGTACGAAGCCTTCTTCAAGGCGACGATGTTCCTGACCAAGGACATGAGCCAGGTCGAGGAAGTCTACCGCCGCATGTGCCTGAACATCGCGCTGCACAACCGTGACGACCACCCGGGCAACCATGCCTTCCTGATGAACGCCAAGGGGGAATGGCGGCTTTCGCCCGCCTACGATCTCTCCTATGCCCAAAGCCCCGGTAAACACCTGCAGATGCGTATCAACGGTAAAGCGGAATACACGCAGGACGACCTGGTCAAAATAGGTGTCGCCAACGGCCTCAGTGCCAGGAAGTGCCGCAGTATCCAAAAACAGATCAAAGAGGCGCTCGCCGGTTTTTCACGGCTGGCCAAAAAACTGGAAATCGAAGACGAGCTGCGCAAGCTCATCATGCACTATATCACCCAGTACTTCGGCCAGCAGCTGGGGCGCTGAATACCGCGAGCCCGCCGTGCGCACCAATGTAGGGGCAATGACGCGGCGTGGAAGAATCGTGTGTGGAAGAATGACCAGGTGAGACGATTCAATTTACCTTGGTGTTGGTGCGTACAACGCACACCTCGTCGTGACGGTGCACGCAGTGCACCAAAGGATTTGCGGTAAAGCAATATCTCACACCAAAGGGTGCGTACGACGCACCGCCACCATTATTCCCTGTTCCTGACCGCTTCGAACTGCTCGCTGTGACTCGGCGGCATGGCGTTCAACACGAGGCCACCTGCGGTCACCCGGATGTCCAGGCCTTCATTGCGCAGGAAAGAAACCTGGTAGAGCTTTTTCCAGACCAGGTTCCTGGTGGAACGGAACAAGCCGACGATACCGATAAACCGGGTTTCCTTCGCCATGTTGGTGTTATACGGCAGCACCTGGCCCGGCCTGACGATAAACTGCTCCTTTTTCAACAGCGCGTCCCCCAGCAGCCTGGTGTCATGCCTGGCGATCTGTTTATAGCCAAGCGAGGAAAACTTGTCCGCCTTCGACAGCTGGTAGATACGTATCTCGACGGGCGCCGGCTGCGCGTTGACATTCATGTTGATATCGCGCTCAGCGGAGATACTCCCCCGCACCTTGACGATCTCAGGATTACAACCGGCAAAGAAAACCAGCAACAATGCTAACCACAGACGATACATAAAACTACTACTGCGGCCGGGGTGCGTCGTGCACGCCAGGCCGCTCGTTGATATTTTCGTGTCTCCAAATTCCTGCGTGCACCGTCATGACGAGGTAGGGTGCGTTGTACGCACCAACTCCAAGGTAAATCAAATCGTATCACACCGTCATTCTTCTACACGCGATTCCTCCACGCCGCGTCATTGTCCGTACATTGGTGCGCATGCCGCACCCTTGCGCCGTCGCAGTGGTAAGCAATGCGGGCTAGCTGCCCTGCTCCAGTCTTTCCACCTCGCTGGCACAATACATGGTCACCACGCGGTTGTCGATCAGAAACCGCTGGCTGACAGCCCCTTGTTTCGGCACGAACCCTTCGGCGCGCCACATTTTTTCAGGCAGGTAGGTTATTTTCTGCGCATGCGGCAGGCTTTTCCAGTCCACCAGTTCCTGCCTCGCTTTACTGTCGCTTTCACTCACGCTATTGTCCTCCTTCCAAGTCTTATTCCGGATCATCCAGCTGCACATTGTCCTTGGCGCTCGGATCGACGATATAGTCCCGGTGCGCCAGCGCATGGCGCAATGAACGGACTTCCTGTACCAGCGGGTCATCCGGATTGAAATCCGAGACCACGTCATCGTCCGAGACTCCCGGGCTGAACCCGGTGCTGACCGCGACAGGCAGTTCCTTTTTATGCACGAGCGTGGTGACAGGGGCCGGAGATTTTGCGTAGTCTTCTTTACTGCGCGTACCCGGTTTCACGCGTGACACCCGGTATTTCTGGTTCAGATCGATCCCGTCGCCGCGCGGCCTGGCGGCCGTGTCATCCTGCGCCGTGTCCTGTTCCTGCTCACCACCACGCGTCTCGCTGGATTCCTGCCCGGTATCCTGCCAACCCGGCGACCCGGCAAGCATCACCGGGGACGCAGCGCCGGGTTTGTCGGCAACCGCCTCGTCGCTGCCGGAGTGGCCTTGACCGGTCACGGACCCGTCCGTCACAGCCTTCTCCTGCGTCTGCT
>JALUUZ010000002.1 GCA_027021095.1 Gammaproteobacteria bacterium | reverse complement strand
GCCCGACAGGTATTTTCTGGCCACCAGTGTGGCACGATGGATGCGCACGAAATACCGCTCGAATTCCTGCTCCAGGGATTTCAACGATTCCTCGATCAGCAGCTCACCACCCTGGTGACAGACATTGACGTATTTACTGTCCGCTTGCAGATAATAGATGTCTGCGACCGCCACCAGCACCAGGCTGCCGCGCTCGCGTGCGCAAAGATGGGTCCGCGCCTGTGGGCCGGGCCCGCTTTCCTGTAGCAACCTGAGCTGTGCCTGGTTCAGGCGCGCGACTTTCTGCAGCGCCTGCACCAGGCGCTGCCGGCGAATCGGCTTGAGCAGGTAATCGAGCGCACCGGTTTCAAAGGCCTCCAGCATATGTTCGTCATAAGCGGTGGTAAAGATGATTGCCGGCGGGTTTTCGAACTCACTCAGATGGCGTGCTGCCTCGATACCATCCATCAGCGGCATGCGCACATCGAGCAACACGATTTCCGGCCGTTCACTGGCATACAGCCTCAATGCCTCCGCACCGTTGGCCGCCATGGCCACCACCTGGTATTGCGGCAAGGCCTCGATCTGGCTTCTAAGCCGCTCACGTGCCGGTTCTTCATCTTCGACGATCAGGACTTTCATCAGTGACGCATTCAATCGGCTGTGGGCAGCGTCATCGGCAGACTCAATATCACGCTGACCGTTTTACCCTTGCTGACCAAGTAAAGCTTCGCCTGCTCCCCATAAGTGTAGCGCAGACGCTTACGGATATTGTCGATTGCAATCTGTGAGCCCCTGGCGACCGCAGGCGCCGCGTCAGCGTCCGCCAACGGCGCAGGCTCCGGCACCGGGTTGTCGATCACCAAGGTCACCGAATCCGTTTCAGTGTCGACGCTGCAGCGGACATCGATCCTGCCGCCTTCGGGCAGGCGCTCGATGCCGTGGTAGACTGCATTTTCGAACAATGGCTGCAGAATCAGTGACGGCAGCCTGACCTGTGCCGGCAGCGCCTGCAGCTCCCAGTTGACCTGCAGCCGTGAACCAAGCCGCATCGATTCGATATGCAGGTATTTTTTTACACGCTCGAACTCCGATTCCAGCGTCGCAAACTGACCGGCGTCGGTCAGGCTGGAACGAAACAATTCCGCCAGGTCCTCGACCGCCTCCTCTGCACGCTCAGGATGAGTCCGGATCAGTGCTGCGATCGTATTCATGCTGTTGAACAGGAAATGCGGCCTGATCCGGGCCTGCAGCGCCTGGAACTGCGCCATCGACTGTGCCTCGCTGGCAAGATTCTGCTGGTAGTGCAGGTAGATGAAACGCAGTGCGATCGCCGCGACGATCGCGCTGATGGCCATGTTACGCAGCGCAAATACCATGACCCAGCCGTTGTCAGCGCCATGGTCACCAAATCCCGCGACGATCAGGCTCATCGTAAAAGTGGTCAGCAGGATCAACAGGTAACTGATGACACCGGCAGCACGGTTGGACAGGCCCGAGAGCCATTTGCGCAACAGGCACAACAGTGAAACGCTGGTCAAGGCGACCCAGTGCACAAACAACGACACCAGCCCAAGGTAGTGCCACCCCAGGTAGCCGGCGGTGCTGAGCGTCGCCAGCACCAGCACGAAGGCCAGCAGCTGCGCGACGATGATGACCGTCAACAGCGTACGGATACCACACAAATCCGGTAGAAAGGATTTCCTGTTCATCTGTTGCATGACCCATGAAAATTCTGCGCCTTCCGACTAGTGTAGACCGAAATGATTTTGGTGTGATAGCGATATCACCGACCTGTCAAAGCGGTTCCTGCGCAAGGGCGCTACCCCAGACGAGGGCAACTTGCTATACTGGCGATAACCTGACGGCGATAACCTGATGGCAACAGCCTGACAACGACATCCAGACGCCAAGACCCAGCGGCAGTCTGGCTGTCCGGCGCGGGCTCACGAACCCCGTTGTACAACTCCGAAAGATCAAGCAGACGATGGCAAAAGACACAGAAAGCCGCGAAAAACCCTGGCAGGGCAGATTTACCGAGCCAACGGACAGATTCGTCGAGGCGTTCACCGCCTCGGTACAGTTCGACCAGCGGCTCTACCGGCACGATATCAACGGCTCGATTGCGCATGCGAAGATGCTCGCTAAGTGCGGTATCATCACCGCTTCCGAAGCAGAACAGATCCTGGACGGCCTTAACCGGATCGCCGATGAAATCGAAGCACAGGAATTCAACTGGTCGATCGCGCTGGAAGACGTGCACATGAACATCGAATCGCGGCTGATCGAGCTGATCGGTGACACAGGCAAGAAACTGCATACCGGCAGATCGCGCAATGACCAGGTTGCGACCGACATACGCCTGTACCTGCGTGAACAGATCGACCTGATCGATGGTGAACTGCGCAGACTGCAAACCGCGCTGCTCGACCTGGCGGACAAGGAGTATGCGACGATCATGCCCGGCTTTACGCATCTGCAACCGGCACAACCGGTTACTTTCGGCCATCACCTGCTGGCCTGGCAAAGCATGCTTGCCAGGGACACCGGGCGCCTTGCCGACTGCCGTAAACGGGTCAACCTGATGCCGCTGGGTTCAGCCGCACTGGCCGGCACCAGCTATCCGATCGACCGCCAGTACACGGCTGCGTTGCTCGGCTTCGACGGCATCACGGAGAATTCGCTGGACGCGGTCAGCGACCGCGACTTTGCGATCGAGTTCGCGGCGTTTGCGGCACTGCTGCAGCTGCACCTGTCACGTATCTCCGAAGAACTGGTGCTGTGGAATTCCGCCCAGTTCCGGTTCATCGATCTGCCTGACAGTTTCTGTACCGGTTCATCGATCATGCCGCAGAAAAAAAACCCCGACGTGCCTGAACTGGTACGCGGCAAGACAGGGCGCGTGTTCGGTCACCTGTTCAGCCTGCTGACACTGATGAAATCACAACCACTGGCCTACAATAAAGACAACCAGGAAGACAAGGAACCGCTGTTCGATATCGTCGACAATGTCCGCGGCTGCCTCAAGGTATTCTGTGATATGATCCCGGTAATCAGGCCGAACCGGGCGCGTATGCGTGAGGCCGCCGGTGCCGGGTTCTCGACTGCGACCGACCTGGCCGACTACCTGGTGCGCAAACAGGTCCCTTTCCGCGATGCCCACGAAATCGTCGGCAAGGCGGTTGCTTTTTGCATCGACAATGCACTCGACTTGGCAGAAGTGCCGCTCGAGCAACTGCAACGATTCTGTGACCGGATAGACCAGGATGTCTATGACGTCCTGACACTCGAAGGCTCTGTCAATGCACGTAATCATCCTGGCGGCACCGCGCCGGCCCAGGTAAGACAGGCGATCGTGAATGCACGTGAGCAGCTGAGAGCAGGCCAATGAACGATGAACTCGAACAACTGAAAACCAGGCTCAGGGGCTTTGCGCAGCAGCGTGACTGGGAACAGTTTCACTCGCCTAAAAACCTGAGTATGGCGCTGATCGGTGAGGCCGCGGAGCTGGTCGAGATCTTCCAGTGGCTCAGCGAACAGGAGTCACGCACACTGCCGGAAGAAACCCTGGAGTCTGCGCGCATGGAGCTTGCCGACATCCTGATTTACACCATCCGGCTGGCCGACCAGTTGGACGTCGACCTGGCCCGGGCGGCCTGGGACAAAATCGAGATCAACGAGCAGCGTTACCCGGTCGACCTGGTGCGCGGCAAGGCAAAAAGAGCGAGTGAATACAACGACTGACGATACAGACTCATGCAAGCTCCCGGCCTGAACAATACCCAGCTGAGTTTTATCCTGGAAAACACCACAGAGGCAGTCGCCATCGCCTCGGCGCACAACAAAATTACCTGGGTCAACCAGGCCTTCTGCCGCATACTCGAAACTGACAGCACATCGATCCTCAACAAAACCCCGGCGGATTTTTCTTTGCCCGGCTGGAAGCTGTTGTTGAGCAAGAGACCGGAACTGACCTTGCAGACCGCATCCGGTAAATCCGTCGAGCTCAAGCATTACCGCACCAGGCTCAAAGCGGAAACTCAGCACTACGCGACGGTACACTACTATGCAGACAAAAGCCTCGAGGTAGAACTCAGTTCACAGTTGAAAGACATGCGTGACCAGTTGCTCGATTCGCGGCTCAAGGACCCGCTGACCGGACTGACCTCACTGCGCGCATTGACCATGTCACTCGAACCGCAGCTCGCACGCTGCCGACGCTACCAAACACGGCTGTCGATCATCATTATGCAGCCCGTATGCTGCAAGCTGCCTGAGCAGCATGACCGGCATGCACAACACGACCGCCTGATCAGTCAGCAACTCAACGAGGTCTCACGCTGGGCAGACCAGATCGCCATCGACCCGGGCAGACGTTTCCTGCTGGTACTGCCTGAAACCGAACGCTCAGGCGCGGTACACCTCGCACACAAGATCAATCGCCGCCTGAAAAAATTCGACTGGCTGCAAAGCCTCTATTTCGGCATCACCCAATGGAACAAGCTGGACAACCCGGACCGCCTGTTGAACCGTGTCAGCCGGGCAGCCGAGACCGCCAGACACAACGATGAGCTGATCGTCATTCTTTGACAGCGGCGATTTCGGTGTTCAGCACACCTTGCGTGCCAGCGTACTCCCCGGCCACCAAAGCCAGTCACACAGGCTGGCCGGCGTTTCTTTTTGAAAACATAACCGAATTAAGATATCATCCGGGCAGGGGCGACAACCATCCCGGGGGGAACATGACAGCTTCAAATTCTTTCGCGAAAGCAATTCTTGCCACGGTCCTGTCGGCATCGTTGCTGACCACCACAGCCTGGGCACGCAAGTCACAGCACAGGGCTGCTAAACACAAGAAGCCGGACAAGGCGGCCGTTACGCAACAGGGCAGCGTGGTCGTCAGCAAAATCAATGACTCGGTCTTCGTGGTGGCTACCGGCAAGGCCTACTTTATCTACCGGATCGAACCGGAAACCGGCGCGGTAAAGAAAA
>JALUUZ010000001.1 GCA_027021095.1 Gammaproteobacteria bacterium | reverse complement strand
TGCGTTCGCCCTGGCTGCACTCAGCGACACCGACAGGCCGGCCGACAGCACTACCGCTGCCACGCTGATCCGGTTACTCGAAACCAATGCAGAGGCCGTGACTGCCTCGACCGGTGGTCGTACGGACGATACCGCCCGGCACCTGGTCCAGGTGCTGCTCAAAACCTATCTGCCAAGCCAGGACAATCTGCTCATGTTGTTCAGCAGTCTCAGGCAGATCAGGCGCCTGCCGGTGCTCCAACAGCTAGTTCCTGCGCAGGTACAGGCAGTTCTCGACGAACTCGAGGCCCGTACCGCCACGCCGGCCGCGCTGCGCCAGCCGCGGCAGCTGCGGCAGGCGGTGCTCGATTCCGGTTACTTCCTGGAAAACAGGTTGTTGCATGCCGCGCCCGGCTCGAACCAGCTGCCCGCCTCCGACCTTAAATTCCTGCTATTGCGGCTGCTTCAGACGCTGACCGGCGCCCTGGACAAACCCGCACCGGCAACACCCTCTAGCGGACTCCGCACGACCCCCCGAACCACACGGGCTGAGACGCCGGCACAGCAGACTGATCCAGTCAAGCACACCGCCCGGCAGCAAACGACAGAACACTATGTACGCGCTCCACGCCAGCGTGACACGCAACTGGCAGCACTGCTTGCACGGACCGCCAGGGTGGCTGCGGGCACCGCGTCTTCAGGCAGCGTCGCTACAGGCAACTTCCACGGCGGACTGCAACCGGCGCCAGGCCCAGGGCAAAGCACCACCGTCTCCGGCGCTGACACCAGCCAGCCAGCAGCGGGCAAACAACCGGCCGCCGCACTGAAGACACTGCACCCGGAAACAGCACCACCATTGCGCGACACATTCCCGGTGGTACGGCACCGTGCACACAGCACTGATTTGATATACAGCAAAGACGACTTGTTGAGGCTGCTTTTCAGGCAGAGTTTTGCCGCACTGGCGAGGATGCATGTCGCACAGTTGAGCAGCCTTCCAACCGAGACGGACAACCGCCCGGTATGGATTTTCGATCTGCCGCTCATCACCCCTGAGTCCACCCACCTGTTTTCACTGCGTATCAGCCGCGACGAACGACAGGATCATACGGCCGCACATGACAGCAAGACCTGGTCGGTGATGGTCAGCTTCGACCTGCCGGAAACCGGCCCGACACAGGTCTGTATCAGGCTGACCGATAAACATGTCGACATGACCTTCCGCACCGCCGACCAGAACAGCAAGCGGCTGTTTGAAGACAACCTGGGGCTGCTTACCGACAGGCTGACCGCCGCCGGGCTTGAAGTAGGCAAGCTGCATTGTGTTTCCGACGCCAGTCCGGACAAGACGGACTACGCGCCACCCCGGCATGCCAGCTTCTATGTTGATGAAGAGGTATGAGTACAACGATGGACAGTCACGACAAGCTGCTGGAGATCGCCGTCGCGCTGAACTACGATGGTAACGGTGCACCACGCGTAACCGCAAAAGGCTGTAATCAACTCGCCGAAATAATCAGGTCCCTGGCCCAGGCACATGGTGTGCCGCTCTGCTATGACCCGATCCTGGCCCAGGTGTTGTCACGTGTCGAACTCGGAGAAGAAATACCCCCGGCGCTGTTCCACGCGGTTGCGGAAGTAATCAGTTTCGCTTATTTTCTCGCCGGCAAGACACCGGAAAACGTGAAATAGAACCGCAAACGGCTCAGCTGCTCTTCTTGCCGGAGAACAATGCCTCGTCTTCGTCATCGAGATCGTGCATCACGCTGATCAACTCTGCCTCACCTCGACTGATCCCACAGCGCTCCATGATCTCCTCGATCGACGTACCCTTGCTCAGCAACGACGCCGCTTCGCCAAACTGCTTGTTACTCTTGTCACGAAGTTCAAGCTGTTCGAGCCTCTCTGTCAGCCTTTTGTTTCTCTGCTCGATTTCAAACAATTTGTTTACCGGTTCAGACAAGTAGCCACGCAACTGCGCCACTTCCTTCGCCATCTCCGCCAGTGCCGTTTCAGTGACATAGGCCTGACGCTTCAAACGCTTGCTGAAAGACAATTGCAGGAAAAAAACACCCACTCCACCCAAGGCCACTACGAGCAGTAACAAAAACAGAATATTGTGATTGATCATCGCGATGTCTTCTTCACTCTAGAATTCTGTCATTTCCTTCCATTCTTCCGTTGACAACAACTTATTGATGTCCACCAGGATCAAGAGTTCGTCATTGACATTGGCGACACCCTCGATAAACCTCGCACTGTCCTCATTGCCGACATTTGGTGACGTCTCGATTTCGGAACTGCGCAGCTCAACGACTTCGGCCACGCAATCCACAAGCATGCCGACGACATTGTTCTCTGATTCGATGATGACGATCCTGGTCGAATCGTTCATCTCCGCCGCATGCAGGTTGAAACGAATGCGCGTATCGATCACGGTCACCACATTACCGCGCAGATTGATGATTCCCAGGACGTAGTTGGGGGCTCCCGGGACAGGGGCGATTTCCGTAACCCGCAGCACCTCCTGCACCTGCATCACATTGATTCCATAGGTTTCGTCAGCCAGTTTGAAAGTAACCCACTGAAGCACCGGATCCTGGGCGCCGTTTTTTGCCGCTTGTGACATGTGTCTTTCCTCTTTATTAATACCCGCTGAAAATACTGTTTAAGGAAATTCTGACTGATTCAGAGCTCTCCTGTGATAACTGCAGAATTCATGCCATTGCACACATAGCCCTAGTGCGCGTGTGAAATGCGCGTCAGGTCCTTGGCCAAGCGGTGATAGGACCTGGCGCCACGCGAGGTCAACGCAAAGTGACTGATCGGCTTGTTGTAAAAACTGGCCTCGCGAAACAGGGTATCCTCTGGAATAAAGCCATCCCATAACTCGCGCCTGAAGGATTGTTTCATCATCCCAAGGCTGTTTACCGACGCATTGGTCCGCTGGTCATACATGGTCGGTACGATCGTATGCGCTATCCTGATCCCCTTGGAGGACTCGATCATGCGAATGGTCTCGCGCATCCGCTTGAGGCCGGTCACAGCCAGGTACTCGGTCTGCACCGGGATCACCAAGTGATTACACGCCGCCAGCGCGTTGACCATCAGCACGCCAAGCACAGGGGGGCAGTCCAGGTAGACATGGTCGAACTGCTCGCGGGCCAGGTCCAGCCATCGGGTCAGTATCAGCCCCTGGCCACGCTGGCCACTGCACTTGCCATCCAGTGCCGCAAGTGACGGCGAAGACGGAATGATAAACAAATTCTTGATCCCGGCACTCCTGATCAGTGGCAGCAGGTTCTTACGGCATATCGCTGGCTGGCGAAACAACGCGTAGACACTGTCACTCGCCGTGGCGGTTTGCTGAAAAAAATAGGTCGTCAGTGAACCATGCGGATCCAGGTCGATCAGCAATACCCTCTTTCCAAGTAATGCTTGAAACCCGGCCAGAGAAACCGTGGTCGTGGTCTTCCCCACACCACCTTTCTGATTGGTCACACTCCAGATAATCATCTTTACCCCCTTGTCTTCTACTGCACTTCCCACGGTGGCGGTGCGTAGAACGCACCCTACTTTGGTGCATGACATTTTCTTGCTGTAAGTCCTTTGGTGTGCTGCGCACACCGTTACGATGGGGCGGGATACATCATACATCCCAATACCGCGCCAAATCGTGTTTCGTCGCGTGACGATCCTTCTACAGACGACTCTTCCGTACCATGTCATTATCCATACGGTAATGCGCTCCCCGGTCGCGAAGGCCACCCAGGCCGCACCCTTGCTCCGTCTCGCTGCGAACGGTGGTGAGCAATGCGGGCTAGAATGCCGGCATCTGCGGTACCTGGATCGGCGCTTCGATGACCGGGAACACGCCCCGCTTGACCTCTGTGTCCTGGTAACGCTTGTGTCGCTGCGAATCCTGCGCCGGTGCATCGCCCTTGTGGCTGTCCGTTTTCATGCCCGTTTTCATGGACTTGCGCGCCTCGTGCTTGTGTGTGCCGGCTGCCGTTGAGCCTGTCTTAGGCGCATCCCGTCTCGATCGCTTCTTTGCCTGTCCTCCCTTGGTTGGCTTCCTTGGTTTCCTTGGCTTCTTTGCCCGCTTTGCCTGCAGCTGCGCCTGGCGCTGCTTTTCGAGCATCTTTTGCTTCAACCGTTTACGCATTTCCTCCAGGCGACGCAGTTCCTGCTCCAGGCTGTCCTTGCTGCGCAACAACCGGCTGTTCAACACCGGCTTGACGACCAGCACCACACGCCGGTTCTTCTGCCTGCCCTCGGCTGTCTTGTTCGACGCGACAGGATGATGCTCGCCATAGCCTACAGCGGCAAGCCGCTGCGGTGCCATGCCGGCCCGGGTCAACAGGTGCACCACACTTGCCGCCCTGGCGGCAGACAATTCCCAGTTGGAAGGAAACTGCCAGTTACTGATCGGCCTGTCATCGGTAAACCCTTCGACATCCACCGCCGTCTTGGTCTTGAGCAGCGTCTTGGCTATTTTTTCCAGTATCGGCACCGCATGCCGCGACAGGGCCGCGCTGCCACTGGCAAACAGGATACTACTGTTGATCTGGATATCCACACCCAAGCCGTTGGCAGTGACACTGACCAGTCCCTGCTTGATCAATGAGGCCATTGCCGCCTTGATTTCCTTTGTCGCGCTGGCGATGGATTTCTCCCCGTTGCTGCCTTTGTTGCCTTTGCCTGGTTTCTTTTTCTCGCCCTTTTTCAGCTTGCCGACACTGAACCGTGGCGGCGGCAGGCTGCTGAGCCCGATATTGATAATGCGCTGATTCAACTCCATGGCATTGGTCTTCGGTGTCTTCGCTATCTGCCCGATTTGAATCGGCATCATCGACTTGTTCGAAGACTTGAACGCCGCCTCGAGCGACTCGGACAAGACCCGGTATTTACCTTCATTGACCGAGGAGACCGAATACATCACCACGAAGAAAGCGAACAACAGGGTAATAAAATCCGCATAAGAAACCAGCCACCGTTCG